>NZ_AZRN01000013.1 GCF_002895565.1 Petrotoga mexicana DSM 14811 | reverse complement strand
GACCTGCGGTCCCTTAAACCCCACTGGAGTGAGGGCTCCGCCCTGTAAACCCTTTTAAAATCAAAATCTTATTTTTGAAAAAAGGCTAACTTTTTTCTACGTTGTGCTTAGTCTTTATTAGCGCCCTTCGCCCCGCAGCCCACCCATAAGGAAGAGTAGAAGACTTTGCTCTTTCACCTTGTCCCCCCCACCCATATAAGGAAAGGAATCAGTGCTTTTCCCCTCAGTCCTTCTATAAGGATTAAAAAAGGCTTTACCCTTTCATTTGACAGCCATCCATCATTCTCTAGCTATATTCATCAGAATTGCTCAAAAGATTCTCAATTACTTGAGGATAATATTGATGCTCTAACTTATGAATTTCTTCCTCCAACTTTTCAAGATCCCAATTTTTGTCTACTTTTAACTTTTTTTGTAATATGATTTTCCCAGTATCAACTTCCTCTTCTACGTAATGAATTGTTATTCCTGTGTATTCTTCTTTATTATTATACGCCCTTTCTATTGAACGTAAACCAGGGTATTTCGGCAAAAGAGAAGGATGAATGTTTATTATTTTATCGGCATAATATCTAACTATGTAGCCTGGTAATATTCTCATATATCCTGCTAGTACCATTAGATCAAAATCTAGATCTTTCAAACGATCAAAAAGATAATCGTTATACTCCTTTTTTGATTTGAAAGAGGAATAGTCTATTATTTCATAATCTATTCCCAATCCTTTTGCTCTTTCTATTACGTAAGCTTTCTTGTTATCCGTTATCAATTTAATTATACTAGTTTTGGAAGATTTCGAAAAATATTTACATATAGCTTCAAAATTTGTCCCGTTACCTGAGGCTAAAATTACTATCTTTTTCACAGTATATCGCTCCTAATAAATTTGTTCACCTAATGATTTTAACCTTTTGGTTTGAATCGTTTGCCGATTTCACTTCTCCAATAATGAAAAAATCTTCCCTCAAAACAGATTCGAATATTTTTGTAATTTCAGAAAAATTATTTTCAGGAACAACATATATCATACCGATACCCATGTTGAAGGTTTTGAACATTTCTTCATCAGAGACACCTGATTGTTTGATACTTTCAAAGATAGAAGGAGTCTCCCAATTAACCTTTATCTCTGCGCAAAAACCATCAGGGATTATTCTGGGCAAGTTATCGATTATTCCCCCACCCGTTATGTGGGCAGCACCTTTTATATAATTAAGCAACGTTAAAGTTTGTTTAACATATATTCTTGTAGGGTTTAAAAGTTCTTCTGTGAAGGGAATTTTTCTTTCATCCAGTAATTTTCTAACCAAAGAATATCCATTTGAATGTATCCCGGATGAAGAAAGACCAATAAGCTTATCACCTGACACTATCTTTGAATAGTCGAATATGTGATCTTTTTCAACTATTCCAACAGCGAAACCAGCGATATCTTCACTCTCGTTTCTAAAAACACCTGGCAATTCGGCAGTTTCTCCGCCTAAAAGAACACACTCATATTCATCTAAAATATTTTTTAAATGTCGAATGAAAGTGACAAAATGATTCTTGTTTAAGTTTGATGTAGAGAAATAATCTAAGAAAAATAAAGGCTTTGCCCCCATGCAAACCAAATCGTTTAAATTCATGGCCACTAAATCTTGGGCGGCTATATCCCATCTTTCATACTTTCTTAACAATTGAAGCTTTGTACCTATTCCATCAGAAGTAGCTACTAAAAAAGGGTTTTTATAATTGGATATTTCATCTTTAAGAGGAAATACCCCCGCATATGCACCTATATTGGAACCTATAAACGATCGGATTTCTTTAATTGATTCGTTAGCTTTGTCTATATCTACACCAGAGTTTTTATAAAACATAAATTGCCTCCCAATTTTGGTTATAGTGTCTTCTATGAAATTTGCTCCCCTTCGCCCAGCTGCCCACCCATTTTAAAAATTTTAATCTTTTATAAAACAGTGAAAACAATAATTCTTTCCATTTTCACCTAAAGAAGCAAGTAAATTCTCCAAAGTAATAAAATTAAGAGAGTCTGCATTAAGAATTTCTCTAATTTCTTCAACCGTTTTAGTTGCGCAGATTAATTCTTCTTTCGTAGGAATATCAACCCCCCAATGGCATGCATTAACAACCATTGGAGAGGCTATTCCTATATGAACTTGTTTAGCACCATTCTCCCTTAGCATCTTCACGATATGTTTCATCGTTGTTCCTCTGACGATAGAATCATCAATTAAAATAACTCTTTTGTTATCTATAACTTCTTTAACAGGTAAAAGTTTACGTCTAACTCCCAACTTTCTTTCTTGCAAATCGGGGTCGATAAAAGTTCTTCCAACATACTTGTTTCTCATTAAGCCCATTTCTAACGGAATACCAGATGCTTTTGAATATCCTAGAGCAGCAGAAAAGCCACTATCCATTACTGGAATGACTATATCAGCATCGATAGAATTTTCTTTTGCACATAATTCTCCTAATTTTTCACGCATTAAGTGCACATTATCACCAAATATATTTGAATCGGGCCTTGCGAAGTAAACATGTTCAAAAAAGCAAAACTTCTTAGGACTATTCGAAGATATTACATGACTTTTAATCTTTCCATCCTTTATTTCAATTAATTCACCGGGCTTTATTTCTCTAATTTTAGCGTTTCTAAGTGGGAAAAATTTGAAAGCGCTGTCTTCTGAAGCTACATAAATTCCATTTTCTGTTTCACAAATACTTAAAGGTCTGTATCCAAAAGGATCTCTAAAAGCGATAATTTTATCTTTGAAAAGGAAAAGTAGAGAGTAAGAAGGAGATATATTTTCAGCAATTAACTTACCTATTTCTTCACTTTTCCAACTTGAAGGAGATCCTTTTAGTTTATTAACTAAAAGATGGGGAAAAAGTTCAGTATCTGAAGTTGTCATAAATATGGAGCCTTGCTCTTCGTATTTCTCTTTCAATTCAGGGCCATTTTCTATTTGACCGTTGTGTGCTATGGAAAAAAATTCATTTTTATATTTTATAGTAAGCGGTTGAGCATTTGTGAAATTAGAGAGACCTTTCGTTGAATATCTTACGTGCCCGATCCCAAAATAACCGTTAATTTTTTTTGATACACCGCCCCCGAAAACTCTATTGACTACGCCTTTACCCTTATAAGTTGTAATCTTAGTGCCATCTGATACAGAGATCCCTGCAGATTCTTGGCCTCTATGTTGAAGTGCCAAAAGACCTTCAACAATTCTGCCACTTACGTTGTACTTTTCACTCTTTGAATATGCGGCAAACAAACCACAATTTTCCATCAACATTTAATTATTCCTCCACACTTTTTGAAATACTACCAAAATAGATGTTTCTAAGCTCTTTTAAATCAAAACAAACGCTGCCGATATCAATTCCGTCATCACTGGATTTTATCTCTCCCAATTTTTTAACGTTGATGTTAGATGATTTAGCAATATCTTCAAAAGTATAGGAATCTTTTCTACTAACAGATACAATGAACCTACCTTGATTCTCTCCGAGAAGATCTTCTATGGAAGTATCTAAAATACCTTTAAAACCACGATTACTCAATATACAGGACACCGCCAAAGCAGTGAGCAAACCTCCTTTTGAAACATCATGCACACTTTTTAAAATACCTTTTTCTATTAGATCCAATATAAAGTTTTGCAAATATCTTTCATACATTGGGTTTACAAAGTCGATTTCTCCACCTACAAAACCTTCAAGAACTTTTAAATAAAGACTTCCACCTATCTTATCAATATTGATATCTGTTTTTCCAATTAAATATACTAAATCACCACAATCCTTGAATTTTAAATTAACTATTTTTTTTATATCTTTAATTTCCCCAATCATACCGATCACAGGCGTAGGAAAAATTGATGTTTCATAATACGAATTGTAAAAACTAACATTACCACTAACCACTGGGGTAGAAAGTTCTTTTGAAGCTTCAATTAAACCTTCAATACTTTTTTCAAATTGCCAGGATACTTCGGGATCATCAGGATCACCAAAATTAAGGTTGTCCGTGATAGCTAAAGGTTTTGCACCCACAGAGATCAGATTTCTAGCGGCTTCGTATACAACGTTCTTGGTACCCTCAAATGGATCTAAATAGGTGTAAAGTTCGTTGCTATCAATCGTTACAGCCATCGCCTTATGAGTGTTTTTTAACCATAGTACCGCACTATCGGCTTGTTCTGGTATCAATATTGTATTTGTTCCAACTTTAAAATCATACTGTTGATATATCCATTTTTTACTAGATATATTGTGGTTTGATAACAATATTTTTAATATTTTATCTATATCTTTTATCTTTGTTTTTGGGTATTTTTTTGCTTTGTTCAATATATAAGTTGAAGGAGTGGTATTGTTTCTATAATATTCAGGGGCGTTAACTAAGATCTCTATTGGAAGATCAGCAAGAACCTTGCCTTCACTATTTTCTCTCACAACGTAATGAGGGGTAGAAATTGTCCTTCCGATAATTGCAAAATCGATTAAGTATTTATTACAGACGTCTTCTACTTTTTTCTCTGTACCAGGATTAACCAAAAAAAGCATCCTCTCTTGAGATTCAGAAAGCATTATTTCCCAAGGTTCTATATCCTCTTGCCTTTTCGGTATATTATCTAAATAAAGTTCACAACCAACTCCACCCTTATAAGCCATTTCAGAAGTAGAGCTAAGAACACCGGCAGCTCCCATATCTTGACAAGCCCTTACCCCTTTTATTTTCAGTATCTCAAGTGTCGCTTCGATTAGGTTCTTTTCTGTAAAGGGATCTCCAACTTGGACTGAAGGTCTGTCATCTTTTCCACTCAATTTTTTTGATGCAAAAGAGGCCCCATGGATTCCATCACGTCCAGTTTTAGATCCTACATATACAAGAAGTTTATCAGGTCCATCAGCGTGGGAAGATGCCAAATGATTTTTGTTAGCGACACCGATACACATCACGTTTACCAAAGGGTTTGTTGAATATATTTCATTGAATGAAGTCTCTCCACCTACCGTTGGGACACCAATAGAATTTCCATAGTCACTTATACCTGAAACAACACCTTCGAAAATGTTCTTCACCTTTGGATCAGAAATATTACCAAATTTCAGCGAATCTAAAAGTGCTATGGGCCTTGCTCCCATAGCCAATATGTCTCTAACTATCCCACCAATACCAGTGGCTGCCCCTTGATAAGGTTCTACAGCAGAGGGATGGTTGTGACTTTCGACCTTAAAAACAACAGATTTTCCTCCAATTTGAACGTATCCCGCATTTTCGCTTTCATAAGATTCATTAATTTTTTTTAGATAATGTTTAGAATGTTTGTAACCACAATGTTCAGACCATTGGGCAGAAAAAAGGTATGTTTCAAATTCGTTGGGTAATCTCCCCAACTTTTCTTCGATAAGATCAAATTCTTCACCTGAAATACCTAATTCCAACGCTATCTCTTTAATTGTTAATTGATTCTGCACTAGTCAAATACCTCCTGATAGATTGAAAAATGTAATTACCGTCCTCATTACCTAATACGCTATGACAAGCTCTTTCTGGGTGAGGCATTAAACCAAAGACATTGTATTCTTCATTTATTATGCCTGCTACATCATCAAATGAACCGTTGGGATTCTCTTTATACTTTAATACAATATTTTTAGGATTAAGTTTGTTATCTTTAATAATATAACGGCCTTCCTTGTGGGCTATAGGTAAAGTTAAAATCTTTTTTTGAACGTTATTAATAAACGGCGTATCATAATTTATGACCTCAACTTCAACATCCTTACATATGAATCTATGAGACGTGTTGACAGTTAATACTCCAGGTAATATCCCTGCTTCTGTTAATATCTGAAAACCATTACAAACCCCTAAAACCAATCCTCTTTTGTTTAATATATACTTCTCAACAGAGTTCATTACTGGAGAAAATCTTGCTAATGCCCCCACTCTTAAATAATCTCCATAGGAAAATCCTCCTGGAATAAAAACTAAATCAAAATCCAATAATTGATTAAAATCATGCCATATATATTTCGTATCAAAACCGTTAATCGTCAAAGCAAAATTTGCATCTCTATCACAATTTGAACCAGGGAAAACTATAATTCCAGCCTTTAACGAATTCTCATTCTTCATACTGTTCACTTCCTATTCAAATCGATGATTTCAAAATCCTCTAAAACAGGATTGGTTAAAATTTTATACGCTATTTCTTTAGCTTTATCTTTGGCTGTTTCATAGCTATCTTCTTTTATGTCTAATTCTATACTTTTTCCAAATCTTACACTTTCAACGTTGTAATTCAACCTTCTTAAAACCTTGAAAGTAGCAGCTCCCTGTGGGTCTAAAATTCCTTCTCTTAACTTTACTTTTACTTCAAATCGGAAAGTTTTCTGCTCCTCCTTAATCATATATCTAACCTCCCAAGCAATACTTCGTAGGCGTTTAGTAGATCTCCCTTTTCTTCCCTATACACATCTTTGTCAAGAGATTCCATAGTATTTGCGTCCCAAAAACGGCATGTATCAGGTGAAATCTCATCTATCAACGTAACTTTATTATCGTTTTTACTGATTCCGAACTCTAATTTAAAATCCACCAAAATAATTCCTTTAGATTTTAAATAATCACTCAAAATATCGTTGACTTTTTTAGAAATGGAAATAATTTGATCTAAGACGTGTTCTTTGGTAATTTTCAAAAGAAGGACAGCATCTTTTGTGATCATGGGATCTCCTAACTCGTCATTTTTCAAAGAAAATTCAACTAAAGGATAATCAAGTATCAATCCTTTTTTCACACCATATCTTTTACAAAAACTGCCCGCGGTGTAATTTCTAATTATAACTTCAAGTGGAATTAAATCCGTCCATTTTGCGACGAAAGAGGTTTCATCATAATCGTTTATGTAATGGGTATTTATACCTTGATTATTCAGCATTTCAAAAAAGAACTTGGAAATCTTTTTGTTAATTTTACCTTTGTTAAGGATTTGATCTTTTTTTAATCCGTTGAACGCTGTGACATCGTCTTTGAATTTTATCAACAATTTCTTCTCATCGAACTTGTATACTTTTTTGGCTTTCCCTTCGTATAAAAGCTCAAAATTTTTCTTATCTTCCATCTTTTTCACCTTCTATCAACCTTTTTGCAAAGTATGCTGCATTTTTCATTCCACTACTTCCAATTCCCATGGTTGCAACAGGCACCCCACTAGGCATCTGTACCATGGAAAGTAGTGCATCTATTCCATTTAAAGGACCTACATCTCTGGGAACACCAATAACGGGGAGGTTGGTTAATGAAGCGATTACACCAGGTAAGGCAGCAGAAAGACCGGCGACAGCTATTATGACACTATACTCGTTAGTGGGAAGTTCTTCAATAAATTTGGTTAACTCTTTTAAATTCCTGTGAGCACTAAACACTTTGTAATCGTAACTCATTTTCCATTCTTCAAAGAGGTCAATGGCAGTTTTTACAAAAATCTCATCTGATTGACTTCCAGATATCAAAAGGACTTTCTTACTCAAAGTTATCTCTCCTTTTTTTAATATCAAAATAAAAAATCCTACCTCTTCTACAGCAGAGAGGTAGGATATTGATATAAAAATCTCTAACCCCTCTTACTGTAGTCAAACAGTTTACGGCTGTTCGGTAGAAACTGCCGAACCATATTATCGGCATTATACAGAAAGAGGTTTCTTCTTTATTAATTTTTTTATGAATTCATTATAACAAACAAACTTTAGCTGAAGGTTAATTCTGTGAAAAATAAAGTAAATATAATAAAGTATTTACACTCGAAAATTATCTTTTATATTGGAGTATTTATCAGTATTTTCCACGAAATCGCTTACTTTTTTTTCTATTTGATCTCTTACTTTTCGGAATACTTCTAATTGTTCTTCTTCAGAACCTTGGACAGCAGCTGGATCATCAAAAGGCCAATATAATCTTATACTAACGCCAGGGAAAAAAGGACATTCTTTTTCTGCTTTGGAGCAGACAGTTATTAAAAAACCAAATCTATCGTTCAAGTATATATCCAAACTTTTTGAGTATTGCTCGGACATAGATATTCCTTTTTCTTCCATGACTTTTATAGTCAAAGGATGAATTTCACTTGCTTCTAATCCAGCGCTGAAAGCCTCAAACTTATCATCTCCGTATTTCTTCAAAAACGCCTGTGCCATCTGACTTCTTGCAGAATTTCTCGAACACAAGAACAAAACTTTGATTTTATTCATAATTCTCCTCCCCTGGATGATGGCTTAATCTGGCAATTTCATCTAATTCTTTTATATCGGTCCTCTTTTCCTGAATTTTAAAATCGTCAAATCTTTTATCTTTAAGTTTTTGAAGAATATCTTTTTCGTTTTTGGCCTTTAAATAATTCTGCCTTGCAATTTCTTCTTCTTGTAACTTCTCTTGTAGTACAGAGTGTAGATGTGATAATTGTTCATTTAAATAATTTTTATACTCTATCATATTTGAAAGTTTAGTAATTGAGATAGTATCTTTTACCTCTTTTATAAATTCTGTTGAAAAGGTATCGATCTTATTACTAATCTGATTAATTTCGTCTTCAACTAACTGCCTTTGTTTGCTTTTTTTACCCAATTCTATTCTTGCATTATCTTCTAAAATTTTTTTTAGATCTTTCAATCGCTCTAGCCGAAATTCAAATTTCAATGTTCATCCCCCTATTCACATTAAAACCTCACTTGATACCGTATCTATCCAGCTTATAATAAAGGTTCCTAACGGTTAAGCCTAATTTTCGGGCAACTTCTGTTTTATTACCGTGGCTTGCTTCCAGTACTTCCATAATTACCTTCTTCTCAAAATCTTCAGTCATCTCTTTAAGCGTTCCTGTAACTTCCTCTACCTTTTCTACCAAATCGGGAATGTGTGTAGAAGTAACTAAGGAATCACTGTTATCCATTGCCAACATGGCCCGGTCAATTACATTCTCCAATTCTCTTATGTTCCCTGGCCACGAATAATTCATCAATTTATTCAAGGCATCCTCAGTAAATCCATAAACTATTCTTCCATACTTTCTATTTAAACTATGTAGTAACTGCAGAGCCAGCTCAGGTATGTCTTCCTTTCTTTCTCTTAATGGTGGAACTTCGATATTTACTACTGAAATTTTGTATAAAAGCTCTTTAGAAAATTTCCCCAAACTAGAAAGAACCTTTAAATCTTCGGTTGTAGAAAAGATGAACCTAACATCGGGAATAAAATCGTAATAATTCGTATCGAAAACATTGTCTTTAAGAAAGGCTAAAAGTTTTCTCTGCATTTCAATATCCATCAGATCTATATTTTCTAAAAAAAGGGTCCCTTTATTCGCCTGTACCAGATAACTATTTTCCCCAAAAAGGTACTCTTCTTGTCTTTCTCTTGGGATCAAAGAAAAGTTTAATTTGAGATACGGTCCCTCTTTCCTCGCACTTGCGTTATGAATAGCTTGTGCTAGTACCTCTTTCCCTACTCCGAATTCGCCTATTAATAAAAGGTTCACGTCTACTGACGCTATTTTACTTGCTTGAGCTACTACATCTTTCATAATTTCAGATTTAACCACCAAATCATCGAAGGTGTGTGTAGCACTCTCTTTTTTTAACATCCTTTTTGTAGCTTCAAGTTCGTTTATCAATCTTTGAATCTCGGAAATATCGTGAATAACGGCGACACTTCCCTTGAATTCATTCTTAACAAAAAGTGGGGTGACGCTTGCTACGATTTCTTTTTTGTTCGTAGCTAACCTTTTTTTTACATTGTATATAGGCTTTTTCTCTTTTGCACATTGAATGTGTAAACTTTCACCTTCTGCCAAATCTATAGTAGCAGGTTTACCAATAACCTCTCTCGGTGTTAGTCCAGTGATTTTTGTATAAGCTCTGTTGACCATAGTCACACGACCTTCTTGATCAGCTACAGAAATGGCATCGGAAGTAGAATCAATTATGGAACTTAAGAGGGCTTCCATTTCTCTTAAATTAGTGATCTCTTCGGCTAACTTTTGTAATGTAGTAATATCTCTAAAAACAGCCGCAACTGCGATAGTTTCATTGTTATCATTTTTTATAGGGATACGGGAAGTTAAAATAACTTTATCCCCTAAACTTTGCAATTTGTCGTATTCTGGTTCCCCGGTTCTTAAAACAATATGTAATCTTGTATTTGGGACATTTTCAACTACATTTTGCCCAATTATTTTTTCTTTATCAACCCCTAAAATTCTACAGGCCGAGTCGTTTATGTAAAGAATCCTTTCCCTTTCATCTATTATCATCACTCCGTCTTGTGACTGATCAAGAACGTACCTCATCAGTTCCATTTCTTTCATAAAATCACCCCTCTGCTAGGTGCAAATGTTTATTTCAAACTTGAGTAAACTTCATTATCTTCTTTTAACTTGTGAGTCTGAATCCAACCATTCTCAAACCCTAATTCATACAAATAGTCGACTACTTCCTGATATTCCGATTTGTATAAATATCTTGATAACTTTTCATAATTTTTAGCCTTATAAACTGGGACGTACTGGTCCATTAAACTGACATGTATCTTTTTGGAAATTTCATACTTTAAGAATTTTAAGGCTTCTTTCGCCTGATTTATTAAATTTGGTAAAACGAGAATACGAATTATTATTCCTCTTTTCAAAATATTAGACTTTTCATCTAATAGAAAAGTTTCACCAACTTGACGATACATCTCTTTAATAGCTATTTGGGCATTACTCCAGTAATCCTTTACTCCCGAATACCTTTTACCAACGATATTACTAGTATACCTTATATCAGCCAAATATATATCAACGACATCTTCCATTAACTTTAAAGTTTCTATACTTTCATAAGAAGAAGTATTCCACACTATGGGTAATCGAAATCCTCGTTCTATTGCATATATTAAAGCATCAAAAATAAACGGTAAGTATGGAGTTGCAGTTACCAAATCTAAATTAGCGGCCTTCATTTCATTCTGCAATTTTAAGAAAATTTTTCCTAACTCTTCAGTAGAAATCTTCTTTCCGAAGCCCAATTGACTGAAATTGAAATTTTGACAGTACACACATCTCATCGTGCAATTGCTAAAGAAAACACCACCTGCACCATTTTCTCCTTTCAATACGGGCTCTTCTCCCGGATAAAGAACATATTCGGAAATTTTTATTTCATTCCCTACCCTACAAGATCCCACATTTTTTAGCCTATTTACTTTACACTGACGAGGGCACAGATCACATTCTTCTAAGCGTTTGATCAAATAATCACGTCTTTTATGAAGTTCACCTGATTCATATAACTTCATGTACGAAGGTAGAATCTCCATTTTATAATATACCTCCACTCATCATGCAGTCTTTTAGAAAATCTAAAACTTTATATAGCGCCCCTCCGCCCCGCTCCCTACCCCACAGTTTGAAGAGAACGCACAGCATTCGTAACTATAGCTAATCTGGTAATTTTCTCTTTCGGCTTTTTCGATAACTTTGCCAATAGGTTGAACAATTTTATTTACAATACCCAAAAGCCTGGTTTGTAGCTCTTCTCTATATTTCCCTTTAGGATGCATACAACCTAGCGTTAACTTTTTATAAGGAAAATCCTTTCTTGCTTTTGAAAGAAAAGAAACAACGTCAGTGACTTTTGGAGGTTGATAAGAATAAAATTCAGTTCCAACGGTGGGTATAAAAACTAAAAATATTATTTCATCTATTCGATCTCCGAATTTCTTTAATTTTTCAATTGCTTTTTGTTCATGAGAGAATTCTCCTTTATTCAAGCCTATGGTAATATGTGGTTTAACGACAAAATCATTATTTACGAGTAATTCGAAAGAAGCCCACATCTTATCATAATCAAATTTCCCATAAACCTCTCTAACAGTTTGCTGATCTCCAACTAGGTCAAAAGATACGGTATCCGCGATATCTTTTAAAACATGGATATCTTTTTCATCCACGTAGCCTGTATGTACGTTGTATTTCAAATTGTATTTGGTTTTTAGAGTATATAGTGTATCCGCAAAAATAGTAAGTGGAACCTTTCTATCAGCCAATAATCCACCACTAATTAAAAAAGAAGTGAACCCTTTTTTTACTAAATTTTCAATATCCTTTACTCGGGCCATATTATTTAGATAATGGCCACCACAATGTTTACAGTTCAGATAACAATAATTTCCCGTTAATGATACTGAAGAGGTGTTCTTTAATATAACAAATTCAATGTCTTTAATCAACTCTGTCATTCCCGCCAGTAGAGTTCAAAAACTTCTCACACGCGATTTTTGCTGCTAATTGTTCGGCAAATTTTTTTGAAAAGCCTTCACCTATTCCAAGTATCTCATCATCTAATTTAACTGCCACCTTGTATCTTTTCATATGTGATGGTCCAGAAGCACTTAATAACACATATTCAGGCAATTTTTTTGTTTTTTCTTGAGTTAGTTCTTGTAACTTCGTTTTATAATCGAGAAAAATATTCCCTTCAACAGCGTTCTCAATGTATTCTTTCATGTTTTTTATAATATACTTTTTCACCTTTTCATAACCACAGCTAATATATATACCGGCAAATAGTGCTTCCATAGCGTCAGATAAAATTGACTTTTTTCTTCGCCCACCTTGTTTGTCTTCACCTTTACTTAAAAAAATAAAATCATCTAATCCCAACTTCAAAGCAACTTCTGCTAAAATAATCTCGCTTCCTATAATAGCCCTCGCCTTTGACATTTCTCCTTCGGAAAGGTAATAATTATTGTAAAGAAACTCGGAGATAACTAACTCCAAAACAGCATCTCCGAGAAATTCTAATCTTTCATTAGAATCAAGTTTTCTTTGAATATTTTCGCTATCGAAAACGTATGATTTATGGCACAACGCTTCAAACAATAAGCTTTCTTTCACACATGGTGGCAGTAGGAGCTCCTTTTTTGCTTTTTTTACTGTTTGTTCCTCTTGCAAAGTCAATTTTAAATTACCCTCATACTTCATTTGTTTTCAATTAATCCTTTCATCTTTTTTACCAATGACTCTACGTCAAATCCAAGAACTTTTAGCAAATCTTTAATCGTTCCAGACGGAGCATATTCTTTTAATCCCATAGGTTCAAAATAAGAAGGTTTCAAAGAATTTCTGATCATAGCTTTTGACAGTTCATTTGACAAACCATTTTCTACGTTGTGATCTTCTAAAGTTAATACAATATTATTGTCTACATATTCTTTAACATCAGTAATATCGAAATCTAAAGGAGTTGGTACACCAATAACTGTAATATGAATACCTTCTTCTTTCAGCTTATCAGCTGCTTCCACCGCCAAATGAGCAAAACTTCCGTACGTGAATACTGTTAGATCTTTACCTTTTCTAAAAACATCCAACTTCCCATACTCAAAGTTATAATCGTTATCGTAATAAACGTTACCCTCTTCATCTAACAAGATTGGCAAGCTAGATCTTCCCATAGCAATTACAAAGTTACCAGGAACTTTTGCAGCATATCTAATCGTTTTATCAGTTTGATTGGCATCACAAGGTACGATCAGTTTAGTATGGTATAAACTTCTGACTATCCCAATATAATTGACTTCATGATGGGTCTTACCATCTTCTCCAACATCGATACCACAGTGGGTGACAACGGTTTTCAAATTAGTGTGATTAATATCGTTTAATCTTTGTTGATTAAATGTCTCGTCTAAACCAAAAACCCCAAAATCAGAAAAAAAAGTCAAGACTCCATTAACAGATAACGCACCCCCAATGGTAGCAGCGTTATGTTCCTCAATACCAATTTGAATGTAACCCTCAGGATTGACTTTTTCAAATTTTTCCAATTTAACGGATGGTTTCAAATCACAATCGATCGCAACTACTGGAAAGTTAGCCATATTCAGTTTTGCGAGATGAGCAATAGCATTCCCAAAGGCGTTACGATTAGCCACCTTTTCTCCCTTCTCATACACTATGGGTTGTCCGGTTTCAACCTTCAATTCAATATTTGGATAATTTATTTTTTCCCTAGATAAAGCCATATTTTTTCTTTTTTCAATGTACTTTTCCACATCGTTTTCTAAACCTAATTCTTCTAAAGCCTTATTTAACTGTTCTTTAGTGAGTGCTTTACCGTGATAGGTTGGGGTGTTTTCCATAAAAGAAACCCCTTTTCCTATAATCGTTTTTGCTACAATCACAGTTGGCCTTAGCGGCTCATTTTCAGCTACTTCTAATGCCTTATTGATCTGCTCGAAATTGTGACCATCAATTTCTATTACATTCCAACCAGCTGCTTCATATTCTCCAACTATATTTACGGATAATATATCTCTAGCTCTTCCAGATATTTGAATATCGTTGTAATCAAGTAATACAATTAGGTTATTTAGGCCTTCTTTTATCGCAGTTCTTCTAGCTTCAGCAATTTGACCTTTTGAACTTTCTCCATCACTACTAAAAACGTAAACTCTATAGTCTTTTTTCCTCTTCTTTGCTGCCAAAGCCATTCCTATCCCAGCTGATAAACCTTGACCTAAATTCCCTGTTGACCACTCGACACCTGGTATCCCACGGGTAACATGCCCTTCAAATATACTGCCAGCATATCTGAATCCTGAAATAACTTCTTCAATGTCAATAAAGCCCATCCTTGCTAAAGCCACATAAAAACCAGGGGAAGTGTGACCATGACTAACCACAATCCTATCTCTATCTGGATTGAAAGGATCTTCCGGAAATATATTTGCCCTATTCAATACCGATAAAAACATGTCAATTGAAGACATAGATCCTGCGGGATGACCAGAATTAGCCACAGTAGTCATCTTCAATATATCTCCTCTGGCGACTGATGACAAGCTTTTTAGCTCTTTTAAACTTTTTTTCAATGAATCCACCTCCAAAGAATTTAGAACTAGTATTAGAAAAATCTTCGAATGATAATTGATAACAATGTAACTAACCCACTTACAATAAGCATGGTTGTAATAGGAATATATAAAACAAAATTTTCTCTTTTTATTATTATATCTCCGGGGAGTCTTCCAATTTTTATATTAAACGCAAACATCAACCCTATTATTACAAACAAAATGCCTATTGTTATGAATATAGCCGCTAGTGTTCTCATATGATCACTCATTTTGAGAGTTACTATTGTTGAAATAGGAAAAAGGAACTTTGATTAAGATTGGTTGATTTTCTTCTATTACTTGTAGTGAAACTTCCTTTAAGAACACGTTGACCGTTACAACTCTGGCTGGCTTTCCATCGTATTCTATTGTAGTATTCTCATTGGGAACATTTTTAAGGACTTCTTTGTAAAAATCATTCTCATATTTCAAACAGCAAAGTAGTTTTCCGCATCTGCCTGAGATTTTTGCGGTGTTGATCATCATTTGTTGGGTTTTAGCTAGCTCCATCTTTATAGAAGAAAAATCTCTTAAAAATCTACTACAACAAGCTTCTTGCCCACATAAACCAATTGATCCTATCATCTTTACTTCATCTCTAGCTCCTACCTGTTTAAGTTCGATTCTTGTTTTGTACCTTTTAGCTAATATCTTTACCAATTCTCTAAAATCTATTCTGACATCGGAACCAAAGTAAATTACTAATTTTGATCTATCAAAAGTAAAATCAGCATTAAGAATTCTCATTTTTAACCCTAATTCCTTAACCATTTGTTTTGCATATTGTGCAACTTCTTCAGCTTTTTGAACGTTTTCTTCTACTTGCTTTTTGTCTTCGTCTGAAACCTTTCTAATTATTGAGTTAGGTTCATAACCAATTTCTTCAAACCTCATAGTAACAGGCCCGATTACAACTCTTCCAACTTCTATTCCGTTTTCTGTTTGAACCAATACATAATCAAATATATTAATTTTTTCAATTCCTAAATAATTATAATAGTGAATGGGGCCTAATTTTTCCAACTCTACCCCATAAACTTCAGCTTTTAGATCTATCAAAAGGTTTCACTCCCATTGTTGTTATTTAATTGTTTTAATAAAGCATCTCTTAATTCTAAAAAAATGAGTAAATATTTCCATTTCAAAATTAAAGTTAGCTAATCTCATCGTAGACATCCTATTCAGATATGAGACAGTGTCTTTAAGTTGCTCTAGATTAAGGATATGTTCGTTTAATCCAAAGAAATAAACAAGTGAATTATTCCAAAAAAATTTCCACTTGGAAGAATTCAAAAAAACCATCGCATCTCTCAAAAGAATCGTACCTAAGGTGGATATATTACGTAAAAAAGTTAAATTTTCTACATCATTTTTTATTTGGGAAATATCTTTTATTAGATAAAAGAACTCTTTATCATTTAAATTTATTAATATATTCCACAATTTATAATAAGAAAGAGCAAATTTCAGTTTGTTCTCTGGCAAATCAAGTGGCAATTTGAAATTATTTAATAATTCATCAACATCGTTAACTGAAAAATTGACTATCCGATCTACCTCATCTTTAATCCGAGATATATCAGTATTTTCATCATTCAAAAACAATAGAACCCCTGAATCATAATGTCGAAAAAAATTGAAATAAATTGCAGTTTCCTTATATTTGGTATTGATATCCTCGATTAAAACTAAAGGAATAGAAAGGTCAAACCTTATAAAACGACTTTTTATGGTAGGTAACAAATAATTCCATCTCGTAGTTGTTCCAAATACCAAAGCGTATTCAGGAGGTTCTTCAATTAATTTGAGCGCAGCATTTGCTGCTTCTATATTCAATCTATCAATATCCTCAAAAAAAACAACCTTCACCTTTGCATAGTTAGGTTTATACATTAAAAACTCTTCCACATCCCTAATTTGCTCTATCTTAATATTTCCACCACTAGGTTTTATAATTAAGGTATCCAACTTATTGAAATCCAAAACCGAATTTAATAGATCATCTCTAAAATTATTTAAAATGAAATTATCTTCACAAACAAAACACAAGGAACTGGCTTTTATATCATCTATTTTTGATTGAATTTTCTCTATTGTATCATAAAAGAATGAATTATGCAAAAGAAGCACCTTCTATACTACTTATTATTTGTACAAATCTAAAACCAATCCGTTTATTTCTTCAATTTTTGATGCGTATAATAATGTATTTTTCTCTCTTTTTAAAATCATATCAGTCAATTCCATTAGTTTGTCATCAACTACTTCTGCGACCATATGTAGTTGAGGTGTTGCGTTTTTAAAATCAAGATCGTTTTTTATCACATACCAATGTTTTTCTAATCTTTTAAGGAAATCTTTGATAGAATTTCTGTACTCTCTTAGATTAGATTGAGTTGGAGATTTCACAAAGTTGTTTCCTAATTTAAGAATATTATCAATCAAACTCCTTAGCTCACTCTCGCTGATTTTTATATTCGTATCAACTAGTATATCAAAAAAACCTTCTTTTTCTTTTACTTCAGAAGCAGTAACATCTTGATCTTTTGATTTTTTTATCTTCCTTTTTTTCAACTCTTTATCCGTTTTTTTTTGGGTGATAGGATCTATCTCCATAATTTTTCCTTCTTCAATTAAGAATTCTGAACCTCTTCTATAATTTCAAAAAGTTTCTCTTTTATCTCACTTCTCTTAAAGGTCCCGAAAAGTTCTCCTTTAAGGAAAATAGCCGCTGATGAATTTTTGGTCCCAACTATAGCAATATCAGAATGCTTAGCTTCGCCAGGGCCGTTAACCACACATCCCATAACCGCAACGGTAATATTTTTTTTAACCTCTTTGTCTTTTAACATTTTTTTTACCTCGTAAGCTAACCTTTCAACATCAATCTCTGCCCTTGCACAAGTTGGACAGGCTATAACTCTTACCCCAGTTCTTAAACCTAAGGCTATTAACAAATTTTTTGCCAATTCAACTTCTCTGACCGGATCCCCACTTATGGATATTCTAATGGTATCTCCTATGTCGTTTATAAGTAAAGAACCCAAACCTGCTGAAGACAATATAACAGCGTCTTCAAAAACACCCGCTTCAGTAACCCCTATATGAAAAGGATAAGGTATCAACCGAGAAAGATATTGATTGGCTACGAAGGTTTCTTTTGCATCAACTGATTTGACAGAAACCACGATATCGTAAAAACCTTCTTTTTCTAATAATCTAACTTCTTTTAAAGCACTTTCAGCCAATGCTTTATGTCTAGGTAAATTAGAAAATTCTTTAGCGATCGAGCCAGAATTCGAACCTACTCTTATTGGGACGTTATAATCCTTAGCAACTTTAACTATTTCTCGTATTTTAACATCTGAGCCAATATTGCCTGGGTTTATTCTAACTTTCGAGGCACCGGCTTTAATAGATTCTATCGCTATTCTGTAATCAAAATGAATATCTGCAACTAAAGGGACTTGAGCCTTTTTTACAATTTCACTAAAAGGTTGAATATCATCCTTGCTTCTCACTGACACCCTTACAATCTGAGCACCAGAGTTTTTCAATCGTTCAATTTGCAACAGAGTTTCCTCAACATTTGTTGTATCTGTATTCGTCATACTTTGAATAACGATGGGGTGCTTCCCACCAATTTTAACTCCACCAACATTCACTACTTTTTGTGAGAACATTTAGAACACCTCATTAAAAAAACCTCATTATATCGTTATAAGTGACAAAGATCATCAAAAATATTAAGAATAAAAATCCTATTGTATTCACTATCGCCTCTACTTTTGGACTTACCCTTTTTCTAGTTATCATTTCGTAAATAGAAAAAACGATTCTGCCACCATCTAAACCGGGGATTGGAATCAAATTAAAAACTCCTAAACTGATAGTTATCAAAGCGGTTAAATTTAAAATAGCATCGAACCCTACCATCGCTGCCTGCCCTATTATGGCAGCTGCTCCAACCGGACCTGCTAGCTGATCAGCGCTCAGCTGGCCTGTGAATAATTGCCCAAAAGATCTGAAAGTTAAAGAAATCAAATTATTTGCCCATTGAATGGGGACTGTAAGTGCCTCAATACCTTTGGGGTGCCAATTTTCATATGGTGCCTCTAAAACTCCCGGTTGAACTATAAAATCTAAAAATTCTTCTTTGGATAAATTAATATTAATTGTTTGTCCGTTTCTTTCTACTAACAACTCAAGAGTATTATCTTTAAAAGGCTTATACTCATTAATAATTTCGTTACCAGAAACAGCGAACATTAATTCTCCTGAATTTAACTGAATTTGATAAATTACATTTTGCAAATCAGAACCGTTAGTAATCGGTACACCATTAATTTCAACTATTCTATCTCCCTCTTGAAAAACATTGTTACCATTTGCAACAACATTTGAGAAAGTAGCGTAAATGATACCTGTTTCATACATGGGTGGATAATAAGAATATTGAGATAACTTACCTTCAATAATAGTTCCATCTTCTAACTGTATCTCTATTGGATCGCCATTTTCCATTCGACTCATAACCGTATATAAATCTTCTTCTCCATTTAGTGAAACAATCTCTTTGTTTTTCAGATTAATCGATTCGGGATTTTCAATACCATATAAAGTAAAAATTGCTCTATCATTGGTAGGTTCTGGAATCAAGGTAACATTAACTTCCTCTCCGTTTCTTATAACAGTTAACTCTAATGGCTTCCCAGAAGCTATTCCCAACTCTAAAATCGAAGGATTAAATACATAATCACCGTTTGCTTTTTTAATAATGTCGCCAGGTTCAAGACCTGCTTGGGCGGCGACGCTGTCCCTTCCTACTCTCTCAACAATCACCTCTGGGAACCCGTAGACACCTGCTATTCCTACAAAAAGAAAATAACCTAAAAGAAAAGAAAACAAAGGACCTGCAAAAGCTATCAAAAATTTCTGAAAAGGTTTCTTATTGTAAAACAGTGCAGGATCAGTATCCTTATAACCTTCTTCTAATACCTCTTCACCAGCCAATCTTACATAGCCGCCCAAAGGAACAATATTGAATCGAAAGGTAGTTTCTTTACCTGGGATCTTGAATAATGCTGGGCCAAAACCTATAGAAAACTCATCCACTCTCGTCTTGAAAATTTTAGCAAAAATAAAATGCCCAAATTCATGCACAACCACAATAACGGATATGATAATCAAAAACCAAATAATTGATAATAGAACGGTCATTCGGTAACCTCCATAATATATTTTTTCGCTATATCTCTACTGATTTTATCCACTTTAAGTATATCATCAAAATTATTAAAACTCAAGCTATTGGAAAATGAAAACTGAATTTGCATCTCATTTACCGTCTTGTATATAACACGATAAATATCTCCAAATTTAATTAAACCATTTAAAAAACTGTCCACTGCTATCTCATCGGCAGCATTAAATGCATTCTGTAAAGGGGCATTCCCCAGAATGCTATAAGCTAATTTCAAAGAGGGGTACTTATCAAAATCTACTCTTTCGAAGCGTATCTTCTCTGAAAATAAATCAGGTTTTTCAAAAACAAAATTCCGTTCCGGATAAGAAATCGAAAAAGCTATTGGAATTTTCATATCGGCTACTCCATAATGCATCTTAATTACCCCATCAGAAAATTGAACCATAGAATGAATTCTACTGTTTCTATTGATAGCTACCTCGATATTGTTGATTTTAAATAAATAATAAGCTTCAAATAATTCGAGAGACTTATTTACCATCGATGCAGAATCAACGGTTATTCTTTTCCCCATGGACCAAACAGGATGGTCCAACACTTCCTTCACTGAAACATTTTCAAGGGCTTCAACAGGGTAATCTCTTAAAGCACCACCGCTAGCCGTTAATATAATCTTTTCTGGAGTCGAACTTTCTCCCATTAAAAGTTGAAATATTGCACTATGTTCACTATCAACTGGAATTATCTCCTTTTTGAAATTACTAGCATAATCCAAAATATAATTGCCACCACATACAATCGATTCTTTATTTGCCAAACATATCCGCTGAGAGACATCGATAGCCTTTAAAGTGTTTTTAACACCAGAAAAACCAGAAGTTGCAATCAGAGTATAATCAGGATTACAAAACTCCATGCTCCTTTCAACAGCATCTACACCAGTAAAAATTCTACATCCATTATAATCTTTAGGAATTTTTTCATTATTTTCAACTATTCCAGCACTAATTAAACTATATTTGTTGATTGCTTCTTTCAATTTATCCCAATTTTTATAAACGGAACCCCCCACTATCTTGAAATTACCTTTAAACCATTCACTATTTAACACTTCTAAAGCTTGTTGACCAATTGATCCAGAAATGCCAGCTATGAAAATACTTTTCACATACAAACCCCTTTCTCTTTATTCTGTTAAAAATACACATAAATTATACCATCAATTCAAATAATCATGAATTAAAAAATGTGTTAAAATAATTAAGAAATGCGAAAATCAAAACATCTCAAAAAATATTTGATAAATTTAAGAAGGTGAGCGAATGAACATTGGCAATTTTCTTTTAGAAAGTTCTAATTTGTTTACAGTCTACAGATGGAACAACAATCCTGCAATTGTAAGATTTAGCGAATCTGATAACATATACAACAATCTCCTTTTAAGTTTATTTGTATTTTCTGACGAATCAGAAGAAAAATTAGTAAAAATATTGCACAATAAAATATATGAAGCGATTCCTAAAATAGTATTATCAGACATATCATTGGCTACCAAAAGCAAAATTGAAGAAAAAGGCAAAAAACTTTGGGATGAAGTAATTAACAAAACCTATAAAGAAGTAGAATCAAATTTTGATAGCAATATTAGCTCAAAACTATTAATTCATTATACTTTTGATGAAGAAACTGAAAAGAAAGTAAGGATGATAAACCTCCTTGTCGCCCAAAAAGAAGCCAGTATTAATGAAAGAGTCTTTCCCGAATATTACAAAGAGCCAAAAAGAAAAAACCAAACAAAAATAAAAAATATGGATATACAAGATAAAAAAGAAATAAAAGAATTAGCAAATGAGTTATTAGAAATATCAACCAGACTGGTAACTATGATAAGATGGAACAAAAATCATAGAAATATCAAAAGTTCTGTAGCTTCACATACCTTTTTCGTTTTTTTAATCTCTTACCTTTTAGCTCTAAAAGCTAATTTACAAATGAAAGAAATTTACGATATTATGATTGCTTCAATACTACATGATTTGCCTGAAGCATTTACAGGTGACGTGATAAGCCCAACTAAAAGAAAAGTAAGCGGATTAGAAGAAATAATTGGAGAAATAGAAAAAGACTTCATTAAAGATTGGTACAACCATAAAAGTATACTTAAAGAGAAGTTTATAAAATTTGAAAAACACATATATGCTCCTTTTGAAAATGATTATGGAGCATATGTGAAAACATCGGATTTAATAGCTGCACTAATAGAGTGTTCCCTAGAAATAAGTACAGGAAATCAAAATAAATATTTTATAAATACCTTCAAATCTATAAAAAAGGATATATTAAAATTCTCTCCAATTGATATTAGTGAGATTATAAAAGAGATAGAGTTATCTATTCACCCCTAACGTATTTCTTTTCGCCGTTAGGTAGCTTGAATTTAACAACAACACCTTTTTGAGGTTTTTCGTAACCTAAATATATTTTATGCACATTAGATTGATTAACTCCTGATTCAACACCTTCAGATGAAATATGCGCTTCAAATGGATCTTCGTTGTAGACAAAAACGGTAACTTCTATTTCTTTCATAAAATCCCTCCGATCAAATGATATTTTATTTATTCAAAATAGTTTCTGTGAATCTAAAAGTAAAGTCACTGGACCATCGTTGATAATATTTACTTTCATATGAGCTTGAAACTCACCTTGTTGAACGTTTATAGGATATTTTTCTTTAAGGTATGAAAGAAACTCATCGTAAAGAACTTTAGCCTTCTCGGGAGTTGCCGAATCAGTGAAGGACGGCCTCCTCCCTTTTCTACAGTCACCAAATAAAGTAAATTGAGAAACAACAAGCACATCACCCATAACATCTAATAAAGATTTATTCATTTTATTTTGTTCGTCTTCGAAAATTCTCAGATTTACAATCTTATCAGCCATCCAACTAATATCTGATTCTTGATCGCTCTTTGAAATACCCAAGAAAACCAGAAGTCCTTTTTCTATTTGCGCAACAATATTATCAGAAATAGTTACGGATGCTTGTGCAACTCTTTGAACTACAGCCCTCAAATTATACCCTCCTAACAGAATAAACACCCTTAGAATTTTTCAATTTATTACTTAAAAGGCTCAGATGTTTTAAATTCTGGACGGCTAGATATATCCTAATGTTAAGGTAATTAGAATTATCTGTCATTTCAAACTTTTCTATATGTCCACCTTCATTATTTATAACATTTCTAAC
The DNA here is from genome assembly GCF_002895565.1 of Petrotoga mexicana DSM 14811. Taxonomy (GTDB): domain Bacteria; phylum Thermotogota; class Thermotogae; order Petrotogales; family Petrotogaceae; genus Petrotoga; species Petrotoga mexicana. The sequence continues at coordinate 42,164 of NZ_AZRN01000013.1, read as the reverse complement.
GTTATTTAAAACATTTTTGCTCTCTACATCAATCATTAATACGGTAGAAAATTTATTTTGATTGTATTCGTTCCACTCAGCAGTTACCTTTTTACTTTCATCAATATCTTGAATATTTTTACAATCTTTTCTATGTATACCAATTCCTCTTCGAGTTATCACACCTATAATTTCATCTCCCGGAACAGGCATACAACATTTTGCGAAATAGCTCTCAACACCTTCTTCACCATCAACAAGAACGGAGATCCCTTTTCTATTTGAAATAGATTTTTCGACGGTAGGGATTGTTTCTTCTTCTTTTTCGTTTAGGGTAAAAATATTTCTAATAGTATTAATACTAATATCTTCTAACGATAGTTTAATAAAAAATTCATCGTCACTTTTTATGTTATATTTAATGTAAAATCCTATTTCTTTTAATTTCTCAAGGATTTCATCCATAGAAAAATTAAGTTTTTTCGACAGCTCTCTAAACTTGTCCTTACCTTTTTCAATTAACTCGACTTCATTTTTTTGTCGGTAATATTTTTTTATCTTCGATATAGTCTTAGGAGAATGAGCATATTTTAACCAATCAATGCTAGGTCCTTGAAAATTTCTATTGATCAGTATCTCTACTATATCACCCGTCTGCAATTTGTATGAAATGGGAACTAATTTACCATTGACTTTTGCTCCTGAAAAATGATTACCAACCTCAGTATGAATAGCAAAAGCAAAATCAATAGGTGTTGCTCCTCTGGGCAAATGAATTATTTCTCCTTTGGGTGTAAATACAAAAATTTCTTTTGAAAGAAGGTTTGTTTCGATGTCTTTTAATTCAAAAGCATTTTGGGCTATATATTTATGTAACTCCATCAAATCATTAAGAAATTTTAATTTTTCCGGACTAACACCCTCTTTATAAACCCAATGAGCAGCTAAACCGTATTCGGCTTCTTCATGCATTTTCCAATCTCGAATTTGTATTTCTAATGGATCACCTTTATGTGTTATCACAGTTGTATGCAGTGATTTATAACCATTGAATTTAGGTGTTGCAATATAATCTTTTATTCTTCCTGGAATAGGGGACCAAATAGAATGAATTATTCCCAAAGCAGCGTAACATTTATTCTGATCCTCAGTAATTATTCTAAGAGCAATATAGTCATATATTTCATCTAAAGTTTTTCCTTTTCGAATCATCTTATCCCAAATACTATATAAATGTTTAGAGCGTCCTTCAACGGTTGCTTTTATTTTCTGATTATCTAGCTCTTGTTTAATAATCTGCGCGTATTCGTTCAATCGATTTTGTCCAAGCCTTATTTTTTCTTCAATTTTTGCCTTTAAATCAAAATATGTCTCGGGATACAAATACCGAAAAGATAAATCTTCTAACTCTTCCTTCATCTTATAAATACCCAATCTATGGGCAATAGGGGCATATATTTTTAAAGTTTCATCGGATTTGGCTATCTGTTTTTTTCTGTCGACGAATTGTAAAGTTCTCATATTATGCAATCTATCAGCTAATTTAACGATTATGACTCTTATATCTTCAGACATAGCAAAAAGCATCTTTCTTATAGTTTCAACTTTTTCTAAAGATTTCATGTCATTTTCGTTTAGTCGTTCGTTGAGCTTTAAATTACTAATCTTGGTGACACCTGAAACTATATTAGCAACATCGACCCCAAAAAGATCTTTTATTTTATCTATTGAGACTCCACAATCTTCAACTACATCGTGCAAAAGACCTGCTATGATAGTGTCTACATCCATTTTTAAACTAGCAAGTATCAGTCCAACGCTTTTTGGATGCTCAAAAAATTCCTCACCAGAATCTCTAAATTGACCGCTATGAGCAGTTTCCGCCAAATCATAAGCTGCTCTTATTAATTCTTTCTCTCTCTTGGTAAGCCTAAGATTTAATAATTTTTCAACCTCTTTCTCATAACTTTTCGATTCAATCAACATAATCAGACACCTCTTAACGCTTCTTAATAAAATCACTTGTTTCTTGTAAAGACGGTACAATTAAATTATAGCACAAATTTCTGAAATTTTGAAAAGATTAAAGTCTAAAAAATTTATGAAAATGTAATAACAATTTTATTTTTTAGATCCATCAAGTATGATTAAATATGAATAAGAGTACCTCCTTAATATTTCTTAACATCACTTGATTTTATCCAAAAAAAAGATTGTTATAATTACATTGAAAATTTAAATTAAGGAGGGAAATATTGTGAAGAAAGTATTATTAACATTAGTTTTAGTAGGTATAGCTCTTTTCAGTTTTGCAGAAACACTCGTTCTAAAAGGTTCAAACACGATCTTTCCAGTAGCTCAACTTTGGATTGAAGAGTTAAAAGATATGTATCCCGATCTAACAATTACTTTGGAAGGTGCGGGTTCTTCAACTGGTATCGCAGCTTTATTCAACGGAACTACAGACATAGCAAACTCAAGCAGATGGCTTAAAGAATCGGAATTAGAGCAGATGCATGAAGAAGGTAAGTATTTCATTCCCGTTGTTTTAGGATACGATGGAATAGCCGTTATAGTTAATCCTAATCTTGGAATAGACAATATCACCATAGAAGAATTGGCAAGTATTTACTCTGGCGATATCACTAGATGGAACCAATTGGACCCAAATTTACCAAACCAAAGAATTGTTGTATATTCAAGAAATACAGCCTCAGGGACTTACGAAACATTCGTAGAAAAAGTTTTAGAGGGTAAAAGAATGGCACCAACAGTTCAGATGTTAGAATCAACCCACGCAGAAGTACAAGCGGTTGCTCAGAACTTATATGCCATAGCTTATACAGGCGTAGGTTATGTGACTGAAGACGTAAAGGTTTTATCAGTCGAAGGTGTACAACCAACAAAACTGAATATTTTAAATTCTGTTTATCCAATTTCAAGACCATTGTATATGTTTATCGATGCAACAAATGGTTATCCTCAAACTGGACCAGTTAAACAATATTTGACATTTGGGTTATCAAAACGAGGTCAAGAATTAGTTGAACAAGCAGGATATGTAGCAGCATACGGATTTTAAAAGATTATCTTTTAAAAGGAGTGTTTTATTTGTGAATAGACGAGATTTAAAAAATATCGTAAATCAAAGTATAATCACAGTTGTCGCAATGGTGGGAATCTTAGCATTAATTGGTCTATTCATTTTTATCATCAGAGATGCTATTCCAGCCCTGACAGAAGTTGGGGCTGAAATTTTTACAAGTAAGTATTGGTATCCAACATATGATCCACCCGAATATGGCATGTTAGCAATGATTGCTGGTTCTTTTATCTTAACTGGTTTCGCTTCTATTATAGTTATACCCATAGGGTATATAATTGCATTTTTCTTGTATGATTATGCCACAAACACTGAACAAAGAATTATAAAATCAGCAATAGATTTGCTATCTGGAATCCCAACTGTTATTATAGGGTCTTTCTTATTCATTTATATTTCACCTATCTTAATGAATTTTGGGGCTTGGTCCACAGGTAATCTGCTATTAGCAGCAATTGGGCTATCTATTTTATCACTACCATACGCCGCATCTCTCATGCAGGAAGCATTATCATCAGTTGATATCAGTCTAAAGGAAAGTGCTTTAGCATTGGGAGCAAGCAGGTTCATCGCCGGATTTAGAATAGTAAGCAAAGCGGCACTATCAGGAATTTTAAATTCAATAATTCTAACAATAAATAGAATTATAGGGGAAACTATTGTTGTATTAATGGTTGCTGGCGGAGCTGCCATAATTCCCAAATCAATATGGGATCCAGTTAGGCCTTTAACCGCTGCTATAGCAAGCGAGATGGGAGAAGTGCCTATTGGAAGTATTCATTACTCTGCTTTATTCGTTGCGGGTTTAATTTTGTTAACGATATCTTTTATTCTAACAATGATATCTAGAAGAGTAACGAGGAGTTGAAAAAGATGAAAAAACAAACGGGAATAGATTCTATTATATCATTAATCTTTAGAATCATCAGTTATATTGCCTTTGGTATAATATTGTCAATAATTGTAATAGTTATAGTAGATGGTGCTAGATATTTTACTCCTTCTTTTTTTGTAGAATATCCCAGTCAAGGAATGACAGCCGGTGGGATAGGACCAGCCATATTGGGAAGTCTGTTGATGATATTTTTCATCTTATTATTTTCCATTCCAATAGGAGTTCTCACTGGTACCTTCCTTTCAGAATATGGATCAAAATCAAGATTAGGAAGAATAATTGACATATCCGTTACCTCTTTATCTGGTGTTCCATCGGTTGTCTACGGACTATTTGGATTAGCTCTTTTCTCAATAACTCTTGGATTTGGAACATCGCTTCTAAGTGGAAGTTTAACTTTAGCGATAATGACTTTACCTGTAATATCCTCATCAGTAAAAGAAGCCCTTGCATCTCTACCAAGAGAATTAAGGGAATCAGCCTATGCTTTAGGAGCAAAAAAAACGGAAACTATTTACAAAATACTATTTCCAGCAGCAAAAACCAGAATAATAACCGCAATATTAATTGGCGCTGGAAGGGTTATTGGAGAAACCGCCCCTGTCTTATTGACTGGTGCAGTCTTTTATTCAACTCAGTTACCAAACTCTCTACTCGATCCTGTTATGACTCTTCCAACTCACATATATTTTATAACCATGGCATATGGAGAAAATGCACAATGGATGGCGAAAGCAACATCCGCATTCTTAATAATACTTATTTTAGTCATATATTCGATAGCATTTAAAATAAGAGGAGGAAAACAAAAAAGTTGAGTGTAGAAAAAGAAATCACAATAGAAATAAAAAATTTTAACGGTTGGTACGATCAAAAACAAGCTTTAAAAGACATAAATATGGAAATTAAAAAGAAAAAAGTCAGTGCCATAATAGGACCTTCGGGTTGTGGAAAATCCACGTTGTTGAGAAGTATAAATAGAATCAACGATGAAATTCCTGGTTATAGAACAAGTGGAGAAATAATATTTGAGGGGAAAAATATATACGAAAATAATATTGATTTATCATTGTTGCGAAAAAAAATAGGAATGGTTTTTCAAAAACCTGTACCTTTTCCCATGTCTATTTATGAAAACATTGCCTTCGGTATAAAATTACATACAGCAAGAAACGGCAGAAAAATGGATGAAATCATTGAAACGGCATTAAAAAGAGCAGCTTTATGGGATGAAGTAAAAGACGATCTCGACAAACCAGCAAGCTCACTTTCTGGTGGACAACAACAACGTTTGTGTATTGCTAGGGCTATCGCCATTGATCCCGAAATAATTCTATTAGATGAGCCTACATCCGCTCTAGATCCTATAGCAACACAAAAAATTGAGAATCTAATTGAACACCTATCAGAAAATTATACTATAATTATTGTAACTCATAACCTAGCCCAAGCTATAAGAATTTCAGATTATATGTACTTTATGTTTCAAGGAGAACTAATCGAATCCGGAAAAACAGAAGACATTATAAAAAGTCCCAAAGAACAATTGACAGAAGATTATTTAAATGGTAGAATTAGCTAAAAATTGAATAGTTAAAAAAACAATAGAAATTATACAAGAAAATGGGGAGTGGAATAGATGGATTACACACATTTTGAAACTGAAATGACACGATTAACAAGTGAAATATCTAAGCTTTTAACCGTCGTTTTAAGATCCTTTGAAAATTCTATTAAAGCTTTAGAAGATAAAAACCTTGAATTAGCTGAAAAAGTCTTAAAAGCAGATGATCAAATTGATGATTTAAACCGCCAAATTGAAGAGTCAGTCTATCAAATCGTAGCAAGATTTCGTCCTTTAGCCAAAGAACTACGATACGCAGTAACAATGATAAAATTCGCAAACAATCTTGAAAGAATAGGTGATCTTTCCTGCAATATTGCCGAAAAAACTAAAATCTATGCGCATATTGATCTGAAGGATATAGTAAATACTAAAGAAATTAAAAAAATGTTCGGTATATCCCTAGAGATGATAAAAGACTCCTATAAAGCATTCGGAGAGAGAAGTATCGAAGAAGCTGTAAAAATATGGAAAAGAGATGATGAAGTAGACGAGCTAGAAAACCAACTTAGACAAATTGCTGTGAAAAAATTACAAGATGAAACTTTTAACAAAGAACTTGTTATTCCCTATGTGTTATTGGCAAGAGATATTGAAAGAATCGCTGATCATGCCACAAATCTTTGTGAAGAAATAGTTTATATAGAAACGGGCAAAGAAATCGAAGACTATCTGTAAATGGAGGTTTTCTCATGCCAAAAGTTTTAATTGTTGAAGACGATGAAGATATACGAGATATATTAAAAACTTATCTTCGATTAGAAGACTTAGAAATCTTAGAAGCTGGTACTTTATCACAAATGAGAAATGTTTTGAACAAAGAATCAAACATTGATATAATCTTACTAGATTTGATGTTGCCTGATGGCAACGCCGTTGATGAATTACCAAAAATTCGAGCTTTGAATAAAGAAATAGGTATAATAATAATTTCTGCAAAAAATACAGATGGAGAAAAAATCTTAGGAATTGAATCAGGGGCAGACGATTATATTACAAAGCCTTTCAATCCTAGAGAAGTTACAGCAAGGGTTAGAGCTTTATTAAAAAGACTCAAAAAATCTGAAAGTAAAATGGTTTTTGGACCCATGGAAATATACTCAAGCAATTATTTAGTAACTTATAAAGGTAAAAATATTGAATTGACTTCAAAAGAGTTCGAAATACTCGATCTATTAGCTAGAAATTCAGAAAAAGTCTACACAAGAGAAGAGATTATAGATAAAATTTGGTTTGGAGACGAATTTATTACAGATAGGGTGATAGATGTACATATAAGCATGATCAGATCAAAAATAGGAAAAAATTGGATTAAAACTATTAGAAACGTAGGATACAAATTTAACAAAAACGCTTATACGGTAGATAACAACGGTGAGAAATAAAGATGAAAAATACTAATTCATTTGACTTTAACATATTTGATTCTTTAGAAGATGCTGTATTGCAATTAGAAAATAAAACAAATATTCTTAATGTAAATGCAACTGCCAAAGCTTGGGGTTTTGTGAAAAATAAAGAATTATTGAACACCATAAGTTTCAATGAAATCGATCAACTTGCAAAGCATATCTTGAATAACGAAGACTTCGAAATAGAAACAAATATATACTTCTTTGCAGGATACAGTAAGTTTTGCAAGCTCACCTTTAAAAAAGAATATCAACTCTTGATATTGCAAGATAAAACTGAATTTGAATTATTAAAAAAAGTAAAAGAAGATTTCATAACCTCAGTATCCCACGAACTCAGAACACCTCTCACCATAGCTAAAGGAAATACTCAAATACTCAAAGACTTTATGAAAGACAATCAATTTACCAAACAACTTACTAAAATCGAAGAATCTCTCGACAGAATAGAAAATATTATTTCTCAATTAACCCTTCTTTCAAAAGCAGAATTCGGAGAATATGAATTAAAAAAAGAATTGATAAATACAACTACCCTATACAACGAAATAGTAAAAGATCTTTATGAAAAAATACAAGAAAAATCTGTAAAGCTACACTTCAATTGTCAAATTCAATCCATTAAAAGTGACAAGTTTGTATTGTACACTATCTTTAGAAATTTGCTCTCCAATGCAATTAAATATTCTTACGAAAATTCTGACATATACATCGATTTCCTAAGCGACCAACTCATAATAAAAGATGAAGGTATAGGTATAAGAGAAGAAGAACAAAAAAGAATTTTTGAAAGATTCTATCGTGGTGCTGAAGCAAATAATTACGCCAAAGGATCAGGCTTAGGCCTAGCGGTGGTTAAATATTTATGCGAACTAGCAAATTACAAAATAGAATTTGAATCAAAATGGATGGTTGGTACTACCTTTAAAGTCTTTTTCTACAAGTAACTTTCCCTCCTAATTTCCACACAAATATCTTCAAAGAATTTGTTAATTCACATTTTTTAAAGTTTAAACCTTATATTATTGTTATCTGAATAGTATTTCTTGATGTTTTTATATGAAAAACATCAACTTCGTTCAAGTATTATACTATAAATATATAGATAAAATTTTTTTAAATAAAAAAAGTATGATTTCTTTAGATATTCTCAAATAATCGCTTTTAAATGCTGATAATTAACTATAATCAGCCATAATTAGACTTGACATTTCTAATAAAAAGTATTTAAATTGAAAGTAGAGTAGAAATAAAATACAAAGGGGTTTACTGATGGCAAATAAAACATACAATATTGAATTAGTTAAAGAACGTAATAGGACAGTAGTTTTAGAATTATTGAATTCTAAAGGAACAAGCACAAGATCAGAAATATCAGAAATAACGGGTCTAACTAACGCTACTATAACAAATATTGTAAACGAATTAATGTCCAAGGATTTAGTAGAAGAAGTTGGTACCGTTGATGGTAAATTAGGAAGAAAGCGAAAACTAATAAAAATCAAAGAAAACGCTTTTTATGTTATAGGCATTGAATTTGGGGTAAATATAGTACGTACAGGAATATTTAATTTTAAGGGCAAAAAAATTAAGAGTATTGAAAAAGAAATAAATTCATATGGAAGACCGACTGATGTTTTAAAAAACCTAATTTTAATAATTGATGAATTGATCAATAACTCCAGAGTAGATTTCAACAAAATTAAGGGTATTGGTATTGCTATGCCTGGGCTGATAGATAGTCAAAAAAGAATTTTACGATCAGTTCATCCTTTTCCATTACTCAAAGATTACCCCCTCGTTGAACAGTTAGAAGAACACTATGAAAAAACAATATGGCTAGAAAATGATGCAAACGGTGCTGTTTTAGGTGAAAAGTGGTTTGGACATGGAAAAAAATTTAACAATTATGTATTTGTTGTTGGAGATTCGGGAATTGGCGCAGGAATTATTATAAACGGAAAATTATATCCAGGAACTTTTAATTCCGCCGGTGAAATAGGTCACACAGTCATAACTGGAGATTTAATTCCTTTGGAAAGTTTTGGAGGTTTATCAAGGTTGGCCGATGAATTTAACTTACCATTGGAGATAATTTTAAATGAAGCAAAAAAGTCTGACGAAACTAAAAAGGCTTTGGAAGAAATCAGCAAATTTTTAGCCTTAGGAATAGTGAACCTTGTAAATACGATTGACCCAGAAGCGGTAATTGTAGGTGGAAGAATTTTAAAAGCAGGAAACTCTGTAATTAAAGAAATAAAAAAAATAGTCGATCAATATACCTTTTCCGATGAAATCCCACAAATTTTAGTTGCTTCAAAGAAAGAAGATGCTATTTTGTCAGGAGCAGCCTCAATTGCAATCGAACACATAGTATCTTCTCCCTATCAGTTTTTGCTAAACAAAGAGAAAAGCATCTCTTATAACAACCAAAAATGAAAAAGAAAGTTTTGGAGTTTCCAAAGATATTGTGAATTCTCAAAAAGGAGGTAGCGTAGTATGAGAAAGTTAGTAGGTATAGTACTTCTAAGTGTATTAAGTTTCACCATGATTTTCGCCCAAAGTGGGCAAGTAGAAATATTCAGTTGGTGGACAGGTGGAGGAGAAGAAGAAGCTTTGCTAGCAACTCTTGAAGATTTCAACGAGTTATATCCAGATATTGAAGTAATCAACGCAACGGTTGCCGGAGGTGCTGGGACAAACGCCAAAGCAGTATTAAAAACAAGAATGCTTGGTGGAAACCCACCCGATACATTCCAAGTACACGCTGGTTGGGAATTAACAGATACATACGTAATACCAGGACTCATGGAACCTTTAACAGACTATCTAAAAGCGTGGGGAGTATACGACAAATTTCCAGAAGGTCTAATAGATATAGTAAGTTATCAAGGTGAAGTTTATTCCATTCCTCTGACGGTCCATAGAAGCAACGTTGTGTTCTACAACAAGAAGTTATTTAACGAAATAGGTTTGACTAAAGAACCCGAGACATGGAATGAATTCATAAACGCATTAGAAAAAGTAAAAGCCGCTGGTTACACTCCACTTGCTTTAGGAGATAAAAACAAATGGCCTGCAGGCCAACTTGTTGAGAATCTTATGGTAGCTGAATTTGGAGCTAAAAATTACAACGCCTTATTTAACGGCGAACTATCGTTCAACGATGAAAGGCTTGACAGTTCTTTAGAAAAAATGGTACAACTTATGGATTACGTTAACGTAGATCATGCAGCTTTAGCATGGCAAGATGCTGCAAGATTGTTATATGAAGACAAAGCCGTTTTCAATTTAATGGGTGACTGGGCAGAAGGATACTTCAAAACCTTAGGTTGGACGCCAGGAGAAGACTTTGGATGGTTCGAGTTACCTGGCACACAAGCTGTGTTCGTATTAGTATCCGATACCTTCGGGTTACCAAAGAATGCCCCACATAGAGAAAATGCACTCATCTTTTTGGAATACTTGGCTTCTACAAGGGCTCAATCAGTGTTTAATCCAATTAAAGGTTCTATCCCAGCAAGAATTGACGCAGATCCAGGAAACGATCCATACTTGATAGAAACAGCAGAGGATTTCAGAACCCTCATCATTTCACCATCTATCGTTCACGGTTCTGCAGCACCTGAAGCGTTCGTCACGTCATTCAACGATGCCGTTAACAACTTAGTAACTACTAAAAACGTTAACCAAGCAAAACAAATGATATTATGGGCTGCTGAAGATGTAAATCTACTCACAGATTAACACCTAAAATAACTTAATCTCGGCCCAGTAAGGGCCGAGATTTTCGATATACCCTACCCAATCGATAAGGAGAGATATGTATGTCGGTTCAAAAGAAAAAGGCAAGAGCAGGATTTTTTATAATCCTACCATCTTTAGCTTTCATAGGGATATTTGTTTACTATTTCATTTTTCTAACGATAAGAACCTCGACCTCCAACTGGAATAGTTTCTCCTCATTATTGAGTGGAGAATACAAATTTGTAGGATTTAGAAATTATCAAAGGTTGTTCATGGACCCCAGATTTCAAACAGATTTATGGAATACATTATTTTTTACCCTATTTTTTCTTGCAGGATGCATAATACTCGGTATATTTTTAGCCAATATTATAGACAAGCAATTGAAGGGATCGAGTTTTTTTCAAAATTTGTTTTTATTCCCAATGGCGATTTCTTTTGTTGTAACAGGTACGGTTTGGGGTTGGATATTCGCACCTGGAAACATACCAACCTCACCACAAGGAATCAATTTATTACTTGAAAACCTTGGATGGACGAACTTACAATGGATGTGGTACACGAGTACTCAATCGATAGGAAAATTCAATCTAGCGTTGATACCTGTGGTAATAGCAGCTACTTGGCAGATGTCAGGATACGTAATGGCGATGTATTTAGCTGGGCTTAGAGCGATACCTGAAGAAATGATAGAAGCAGCACAAGTAGACGGAGCAACAGGTATTCAATTGTTCTGGAGAATAAAGATGCCTATGCTAAGACCAATAACGCTTAGTGCAATGATAGTAATAGGACACATGTCTCTGAAGATATTCGATTTAATATACGCTATGACTGGAAGTGGACCTAACAACGTTACTGATATGCCTGCTGTCTATATGTTTGAACAGATGTTCAGATCAAACAGATACGCTATCGCATCAGCCATTGCAATCATAATGCTAATAATGGTAGCGGCGGTTATAGTTCCTTATCTTTACAGCTCATTTAGGGGGGAAAAATAATGGCAGAAAAATCAAATAAAACTTCCCTTACAATTTATTATATTATACTGGCTTTATTCACAATATTTTATGTTCTGCCTTTTTATGTTACTCTAAGCACGTCATTTAAACCTTTTGAAGAAGTTTCTATATCAAACATGTGGAAACTTCCAAGTAAAATATCTTTTGAGGGATTCAAAGAGGCATTTGCGAGATTAGGACCAAATCTAAAAAACAGTTTTTACCTTACGATACCGGCTACTCTAATATCTGCAATAATTGGTTCAATAAATGGTTTTGCTCTTTCAAAATTAAGGTTCAAATATTCAAATACTGTTTTTGCCCTCATACTATTTGGGATGTTCATACCTTATCAGAGCGTGTTATTTCCACTTATACAGTTCTTTCAAGCAATAGGTTTATATGGGACGATACCGGCTTTGATAATAACACATGTTATATATGGAATACCGATTACCACCTTAATGTTTAAAAATTACTATGAGGAAATTCCAAACGAATTAGTGGAAGCATCAGCTGTGGATGGTGCAAACATATGGCAAACCTATACAAAGATTCTTTTACCTATATCCATCCCCGGCTTTGTAGTCGTTATAATATGGCAGTTCACTAACATATGGAACGAGTTTTTGTTTGCAGTAACGATAACCAGTGATCCAACGAAACAACCAATAACGGTAGCTTTAGTTAATTTAGCTGGCAGTCAAGTCGTTCAATGGAACGTTCAAATGGCAGGAGCTTTAATAGCTGCCCTTCCCACACTCATTGTCTACATCATATTGGGAAGGTATTTTGTTAGAGGTTTACTTGCCGGTTCTGTTAAAGGATAATATAAACCCGCCTAATTATCGATGGCGGGTTTTTTTACTTTCCTAAATTTGTTTTTTAGTATGAAAAACAAAGGGTCGTTCAAGTATTAAAGATTATTTTTTTTAAATAATATCTTTCAAATCTTTAAACAATTTTATAACTGCATTTATAATGACGAAAAATTCCAAACGTCCTAAGTACATTCCTAATGTTTGCGTCCAAATCACTCCTACGGGAGCTTGACTCGAAGTAATACCTGTAGAAAGTCCAACAGCAGATAAAGTTGAAGCATACTCAAATAAAGCATTATGAAGTGGATACCCATAAGCCAACAATATAAAAACACCAATAAAATAGGTAATAAAATACATTGTAAAAACCACTAAAACATTTTTTATTGAGTTTAGATCAATTTTCTTTCTTGATACCCCTTTATATACTTCTATGTAAAAAGTGGTTCCAGAGGGTTTAAAAAATTCTTTGATCTGGTTAATTATCAATTTGAAAGCGATATAAACCCGGAATAGTTTTAAACCGCCTGATGTGGAATCCATCATTCCACCTAAGATCATCAATATTGTCACAATTAACAATCCGAAATAATTCCAGTGTGAAAAAGCTACTGTTGAAAAGCCAGTGCCTGTTAAAGCAGAGATACTCTGAAACGCGGAATGAACTAAACCATCTCCAACTCCGTACATTTCAACCGTTGTAAAGGCAAAAAGCAGCAAAAAGGAAATAACTAAAATTATGAACATGGTCTTAATTTCAGGGTTTTTTAAAAAAGGCTCAGATTTGATTTTTTCTCTTAATTCAAGTAATGAAATTTTTTTTGACCGATAGTCTCTGCGATTTCTAATAAAATTTCTAATCATTAATATACCAGCATAATGGACTCCAAACCCGGTTCCGCCCATAATCATTAGCAACATGATAATTATTTCTACCTTCAAGCTACCAAAAGAACCAATGCTAAAATTTTTTGTGGAAAATCCTCCTGTAGCTAATCCTGTTAATGTATGGTTGAAGGCGTCAAAAAAAGAAAGTTTTCCTACAAACATCAAAAGCAAAACCCCTATAACCGCCCAACTTAAATATATTCTAAGAATTATCCTAGCCGATTCTCTCAAATTTGGAACTAAATTGTCACTTCTTCCTTCTGCTTGATATATACCAACCCCCATGGTACCAGCAATGATTACAGTAATTATAGCAAAACCAGCCCCACCAATAAATTGCATCACCGATCTCCATATTAAGATAGAACGGGGTAGTACTTCCACATCAGAAAACATCGTAAGCCCTGTCGTTGTCCATCCACTTGTCGATTCAAATACCGCCTGTGAAAAATTTAATTCTCCGGAAAAAACAAAAGGGAAAGAAGATAGAAAAATCGCTACCGTCCAAACAAAAAAAACCGTGACGACAGCGTCCTGTGTATTTAATTCTTTTCTTTTTTCTCCTCTTCCAATACACCTAAATATTTCCCCGGTAAGAAAGGATAATATCCCTGTAATCAAAAATGGTAGAAAATTTTTGAAAGAATCATAAATAAGAGCAGTAGAACCCACTATAAATATTAAGACAGAAAGACCTATTATGATATTTCCGGTATTTCGAAAAATTGTTTTATACCTTAATTTTAAAAAATATTTGTAAGAAGGCACTAGATCACCTCGATTTTAACGTTTCTTTCACTTCGTCCACTTGTTCTTTTAGCGCCAAAACGATCAACCTATCCCCCTTATAAATGGTTGTTTCACCTTGAGGAACCATTATATCTCCGTCTTCTCTTATCAATACTCCGATTATTGAATTCTCAGGTATTTTTAATTCCTTCAGTTTTTTATTTACAGCTTTATCATCTTCAAGTATAGTAAGTTCCAAAATAGATAACTTGTCCACATAGGGGTTAAAGAAATCAGTAATATCTTCATGAATCAAAGAAGATTCTATTATTTTTTGCATCCAAGAAATTGGAACAAGTGTTTCGACATTTATTCCCTTAAAAATAGTTTCGTTTTCTGTTGCATTGACTAAAGAGATTATCTTTATATCTTCATAATATTCTCTCAACAACCAAGATACAACAAAATTCAATGCATCATCCTCAGAGATTATTATTAAGGCTTCTACTTTTTTGTTTAGATCTAAATTTTCTATCCATTTGATATCGGTAGGATCTTGCTTAACAAGTTCAAGAGCAGGAAAATTTACCTTCAATCCATCTAAAATCTCCAGATTTTCGTTATTTTTGCTGACATAGTAAACTTGATTACCCAATAAGAGTAATTTTTTGGCTAAAGAATAGGCTAATATCTTTCCCTCTATGATATAAAAAATTCTATTCATATTTAACTACTTCCTTTTCCAATTCCTCAACCAAATCCATCACGGAATCTTCAATAGGGCAAAATAAATTCAATCCAGCCTTTATAAAAATTGATTTTTTTAAAGGATCATTCACCCTCGCGGCTATTCTTACTCCCGAATTCAACTTTTTAATCCCATAGGCCAGCATAAAATTTAAATTGTCATCGGGGGTTACAATATAAACCATGTGAGCTTTTTCGATATTCACATCTTTTAATGCAGCCATATCGCTTGTATCAATAACTCTTGTGAAACCTGTAAAATTCCTTTTAGATAATCTTTCAAAAGACGATTCTTCTTTATCAAGAACTACTACATTGTAAGATTTACTTAATTTCAAAGCTAACTCGGAACCCAACCTTCCACAACCTATTATAATTATAAGTTTGGAACCATTTAATCGCATATGTCCTCACTTCCGAAAAATATTAATGAAATATACAATTTATTAGCTCAATACTGTCCATCAAAGAATATATTCTCTGAGATCTTCATCACCATATACCTTACCCAACCGTAGGTCTACATAATTGCTATCTATTTTCAATTCCCACTCTCCTGATGCAGGTGCTTCAAAAGAAACCTCTTCAAGAACTTTTTCGACTACGGTATAAAGTCTTCTTGCTCCAATATTTTCAACTTTTTCATTAAGCTCAAAGGCAATATCTGCCATTCTTTCAACGCCATCTTCAGTGAACTCAATTTTCACCCCATCGGTTTGAAGTAAGTACTGATACTGTTTCAGTATTGCATTTTTTGGCTGGGTAAGTATTCTAATAAAGTCTTCCTTTGTCAAATCTGATAATTCTGCTCTAATTGGGAATCTACCTTGAAGCTCAGGAATTAGATCCGAAGGTTTAGCCTCACTAAACGCACCAGCAGCTATAAACAATATATAATCAGTACTAATGGAACCATACTTTGTTACAACAGTTGTTCCTTCAACTATTGGTAACAAATCTCTCTGAACACCTTCTCTAGATACATCTGGCCCAGACGCGGACCCTCCCATGGATGTAACCTTATCGATTTCATCAATAAAAATTATGCCACTATTTTCGGCTCTACTTATTCCTTCCTGTATCAATTTATCTTGATCGATTAACTTTTCAGATTCAATAGGTTCCAAAACCTTTCTCGCTTCAGAAATCTTCATTCGTCTTCTTTTTTTCTTTTTGGGCATAAGATTTTGAAACATCTCCCCAAACTGTATACCCATATCTTCTAATTCAGGTCCTAATCCAGCAAACATTGGGGTGGATTGTTCTTCGACTTCTATTTCTATCTCAACATCTTCTAATTCACCATTTCTTAACTTTTCTAACAATTCCTCTCTTCTTCTTCGAATATTTTCGTCTTCCTTTTCATCATATCCCTTATTTTGAGAATATTCAGCACTTTGATTGAAAAGTTGCATCATGTCCATAAATGAAGGTTGAGCCTTTGTTTTTTTCTTTGAAGGCACAAGTGCTTCTACTATTCTTTCTTCTACAAGCCTTTGAGCTTTATCTCTAACTTCTTCCATCATTTCCTTCTTTACCATGTTAACTGACGAATCAACCAATTCTCTAACCATACTTTCCACATTCTTCCCAACATATCCAACTTCGGTAAACCTTGTAGCTTCCACCTTCACAAATGGCGCATTAGCAACTTCTGCTAACCTTCTAGCAATCTCAGTCTTTCCAACACCGGTAGATCCTATCATCAGAATATTTTTTGGTATTACATCTTTTCTGACATCTTCTTGTAGCGCCAATCGTCTAATCCTGTTTCTCAAAGCAATAGCAACCTGTTTCTTTGCTTCCTTCTGACCGATTATATAATTATCCAATTTTTCTACAACTTTTTTAGGAGTTAATTCATCTGCTCTATTCATAAAAATCACCTCAAAAATAAATTTTTACCAATACATCAATTATATCATACCTCATGAACCTTTAAAAGATTAGTTTTACTAGAGAAACCATAGGGAATTCCAGCCGTTACTATGATATTTTCTCCTGATACAGCAAAATCTAGAGATTTTACGATGTTGCTAACGCTCTCCAACATATTATCCGTGTCAGTAAACTTTTGCATAATAACAGGAGTGACTCCCCATACCAACGCCAATCGATGATAAGTAGTTATCCTTGGGGATGCAGCAACTATTTTCATATTTCTTCTGAATCTGGAAAGAGCTCTTGCCGTATAACCGCTATAAGTTGTTGCAACGATAACTTCGATACCCAGTTGCTCAGCAATTTTTATTGCGGACATTGTTATCGAATTGGTAGCAGGATCTCCTCCTCCATATGTTGAATAATCGAATTTGTAATAGTACTCTTCTAACATTTTTTCAGTTTCCTTTGCCACATTGGACATAACTTTGACGGCTTGCTCAGGGTATTTCCCAATCGATGTTTCTTCAGACAACATAACTGCATCCGTTCCATCTAATATAGCATTAGCAATATCAGTCGCCTCTGCTCTTGTAGGGAACGGATTATTAACCATACTTTCAAGCATTTGAGTTGCAGTTATAGCGGGCTTGGCCATTGTGTTTGCAATCTCTATAATTCTCTTTTGAAGCAAAGGTATTTGCTCGACAGGTGCTTCAACACCCAAATCTCCTCTTGCAACCATCACTCCATCAGCTTCTTCTATGATCGATTCAAGGTTGTCTAGAGCTTGTAATGTCTCAATTTTAGCAATTATAGGGAGATCGGGCATACCCAATTCGGTTAAAATTCTCCTCGTTCGAGTGATATCTTCAGCTTTCCTAACAAAAGATTGAGCAATATAATCTACGTTCCACTCTACAGCCTTGTTCAGATACTCCATATCTTTTTCTGTTAAAGGTGGTAGGCTGATATCTATTCCAGGAACGTTTATCCCTCTTCTGTGGGTGATAGCGCCACCGGTTACAACCTTTGTTACAATCTCTTTTTCATTGCTGCTAATGACTACAAGTCGAATCTTTCCATCATCAAGAAGAATAAAATCTCCTTTTTTAACTTCTTTAGGTAATTCTTTATAATTTATACTCACCTTTTCTTTATTGCCAACGATCTCCTCGGTTGTCAAAATAAATTTTTGATCTTCTTCCAAGACTACTTCATCTGTCTCAAATCTACCCGTTCGAATCTTAGGACCTTCTAAATCAAGTAAAATAGCAAAAGGTATATTCATCTCTTTTCGTATCTTCTTTATTAGATTTACCCTTTTCCCATGATCAACAATGGTATCGTGAGAAGTATTCAATCTGGCTACATTCATTCCAGCGTTTATTAATTTTTTAATCATTGTTTCATCTTCTGTAGCTGGACCAATTGTACAAACGATTCTCGTCTTTTTATTTTCTATTTTTTCGTTCATAACCATCCTCCTAAAAAATGCGGAACTTTTGGGTGTTTCTTCCCAAATTACATCTTTTTTAGATTCCATGCCTTAGGAATTTTCAAGGGGTTTACCCCTTGAATACCCTATGATAAAACCCCCGCCAACTTCACAATCTCCATATCCAAAGTATTATTTTCTGAAAGTACTTTTTCAAGAGGTGTTCTAATTAAAGCATTTTTACTCAAGCCCACCATCACGTCAAAATCTCCGTCTTTAATTGCTTTTACTACTTCGTTTCCCATTCTTGAAGCCAAAATTCTATCGAATGCCGTGGGGGAACCCCCTCTTTGAATATGACCTAAAATTGTTATACGCGTTTCGAAACCAATTCTATTTTCTAAATGTCTGGCAACTGTATAAGCGCTGGCAGATCCTTCCGCAACAACGACTATTGAATTAATCTTACCCCTTTTTCTTTCATCCCACATTTTTTCTGCTAAAGCATCGTAATCCGTGGGAACTTCTGGTATTATTATGGCTTCCGCACCTATAGCAAGACCTGACATCAACGCTATGTATCCAGATGTTCTCCCCATAACTTCAACAATAAATGCTCTTTCGTGGGAAGATGCGGTATCTTTTAGCTTTTGCATGGCATCAACCACTGTGTTAAGACAGGTGTCAACACCAATACTCATATCTGTATAAGCGATATCGTTATCTATAGAAGCTGGTACACCTATGACAGATATCCCTTGTTCTTCTGATAGCAACTTTCCCCCGGTAAGACTCCCATTTCCTCCAATTATAACCAACACATCTATACCTAAGTCTTTCAATATGTCCGCAGCTTTTTTTCTAACCTCGGGAACTTTAAATTCTGGTACCCTTGCTGTCCTTAAGACGGTTCCCCCTCTTTCCATTATTCCACCAACATCTGCATATGTAAATTTTTTATAATCTTTATCCAATATTCCAGCGAATCCTCTCAAAAACCCATACACTTCAATATTTTCCACAACTGCGCTTCTGGTAACAGCCCTAATAACAGCGTTCATTCCGGGGGCATCTCCACCACTGGTAATTAAACCAATTCTTTTTACCTCACTCACTATATCCCTCCTAAAAAAAACTTTTATTATTTATACTTCCTTTAGAAATTCTAAAACTTTCTTTAGTGCCCCTTCGCCCCGCTCCGCACCCCTTAGGATATGAGGTCATTACCCTTCGCTCCCAACCCTTTAAACTACCTTTTTATTATATCACTTGTTTTTTGACACTATTGTTAATTTCACTATAATTCATATATTTCTTTAAAATCTTGTGTTATAATTAAAAAATAGAATCTTTAAACTAAGGTGGTAGAGTTGGAAATTAAGTATGATAAAAACAGAATAATTAAAATATTAAAAGATAAAAAAATCAAAGTTACTCCAAATAGATTTAAAGTGGCCTTTGAGCTTTTTAACTCTGACGAACATCCATCAGTTGATGAATTGCATCAAAAGTTAGTAAAAAGTAATGAAACTCAGATTTCTTTTACTTCAGTGTATAACATTGTAAAATTATTTGAAAGCGCTGGACTAGTAAAAGAAATTTTAATTGAAAATAAAATCCATTACGATTCTAACATCACCCCTCATGCTCATTTTATTTGCAAAAATTGTGGAAAAGTGCAGGATATTGAGTTAGATAAACTAAATTTCTTAGATGAAAAGGAATTAATTAATTTTAAAACTTTTACTGAAGAAGAATTAAAAGACAATAAGATCGACTCTGTTGAAATTAATTTCTTTGGAATTTGTGGAGAATGTTTAAAGGAAGAAAAAGAGTGAGGCGTAAATCGGTGTTTCTGCCTCACTGTTTTCTAATATTAAATAAAATAAATATGTTTAACTTATCAAAATTTAATCAAATTTCACGTTGAGTTCTTTGTTTGCTTTTACTTCGTCTAATCTTTTGATAGGTAAAGTCAATGGAGCTTTCTTTAACTTATCTGAATCCTTTCTGGCTTCTTCTAAGATTTTCTCGTATATAGCAGCAACTTCATCCAATGTTTCTTTGCTTTCGGTTTCGGTTGGTTCAATCATCATTGCTTCATCAACTATCAAAGGAAAATAAACTGTTGGAGGATGCATGCCATAATCTAAAAGTCTTTTTGCAAAATCCAATGTGCTTACACCATAATCTTTCAACGAAGTACCTTTTATTACAAACTCATGCTTACAGACATCTGGATAAGCAACGTCTAAAAATTTTGATAACTTCTCTTTCAAATAATTCGCATTTAAAGTGGCTAGCTCACTTGCCTTCTTTAAACCTTCTTTGCCCATTGATAATATATAAGTATATGCTTTTACTAGTACCGAGAAATTACCGTAAAAGCTACGTACTTTTCCAATACTTTTAGGAATATCGTAATCAAAATAATATTCTCCACTTTCTTTCATACCCACAACAGGTTTCGGCAAATACTCTTTTAAAAAAGATTTTACCGCTATTGGCCCACTCCCAGGTCCCCCCATTCCATGAGGGGTAGAAAATGTTTTGTGGAGATTTAGATGGACAACATCAAAACCATTATCCCCAGGTCTTACTTTACCCATTATTGCATTTAAATTCGCTCCATCGTAGTACAACAAGGCGTTGTTTTTATGCATCAAATCAGATATCTTTAGAATATCTTTTTCAAACAATCCCAAAGTATTTGGGTTTGTGAGCATAATTGCAGCAGTATTTTCATTCACTAAAGATTTCAAATGATCTAAATCAACTCTTCCTTCATTATTCGAATTAACTTTAATTACTTCAAATCCTGCCATTACTGCAGATGCCGGATTCGTACCGTGGGCGGAATCTGGGATGATAACCTCATTTTTATGACCTAAATTATTTTCTTGTAGATATTTTTTGATAACAAGCATTCCTGTGAGCTCCCCATGGGCACCAGCAGCAGGCTGTAGGGTAACATGATCCATCCCTGTTATCTCTTTGAGAAATTCTTGTAATTCATACATCAATTCCAACGCACCTTGTACGGTCCTTTCCTCTTGATAGGGATGAAGGTATTTGAATCCATTCAAGGCTGCAACCTCTTCATTCAAAAAAGGATTGTATTTCATTGTACAAGAACCCAAAGGATAAAAACCTCTATCAACCGAATGGTTTAGACTGGCTAATTGATTGTAGTGCCTAACTATATCAACTTCGTAAAGTTCTGGTAGATTCGGAGCTTCATTTCTAACTAAATGTTCTGGAATATCTATCTGAGATTCTTTGACATCCAATTTGGGAAGTGAAAATGACTTTCTCCCGCTAACTGATTTTTCAAATATCAATTTCATGACAATCCCTCCAAGAAAGAACATAAAAAGTCGATATCTCTTTTTTTAGTCAGTTCTGTCGCGCAAAACAGCACATTATTCCCCATTTCTTCATAAAAGTTCTTCAGTATCAAAGGTCCAAAATAATGTTGCTCCAACAGTTTTTCGTTGAGAAGTTCAGGATCTATTTTACTTTCTAATACAAACTCGTTAAAAAAAGGGCCATCAAATACAGGTTTAAATTTTTCAGTCTCTAGCAATTTTTTTGCTAAATAATGGGCCTTATGATAATTCTGAAGAGAAACTTCTCTTATCCCTTGCTTCCCCATCACATTCAAGTACAAAGAAGCCAAAAGAGCGTTGAATGCATGATTTGAACATATATTGGAAGTAGATTTTTCCCTTCTTATATGTTGTTCTCTTGTCTGCAAAACCATGCAAAATCCTCTTTTACCGTCTTGATCTACGGTTTCTCCAATGATTCTGCCAGGCATCTTTCGGATATAATTTTTTTTGGAAGCAAAGATTCCTAAACCCGGTCCCCCAAATGAAGGTGTATTCCCTAAAGATTGACCTTCTCCTACTACTATATCCACCCCAAATTTCCCAGGAGCTTCTAACAACCCTAAAGAGATTGGATAGGTGACTACAATGAAAACAACATCGCTAGGAACCTTTTCTCTTATCGCTTTTAAATCTTCTATTACACCTAAAAAGTTTGGATATGAAACTACAACACAAGATGTTTCTTCGGTGATTTTAGAAGTTAAATCAGCTAGATCTAATTGACCCGTTTCAGATAAGTAATCGATTTGCTCTATATTCATCCCTTGCACTTCAACATAGGTTTTTGACACTTCTTGATACTCGGGATGAACCAATTTTGACATTAAAACATGGTTTTTGCCATTAATTCTTTTTGCCATTAAAATAGCCTCACCTAAAGCAGAAGCACCATCATACATAGATGAATTAGAAACTTCCATCCCTGTAAGATTGCAGATCTGAGTTTGATACTCATAGAGTATTTGGAGGGTACCTTGAGAAACTTCGGCTTGGTAAGGCGTATAAGCGGTTAAAAAATTCCTGTTTGACGCTAAAGGATATATTACAGAAGGAATATAATGATTGTAAATGCCCGCACCTCTAAAAATACCGTATTCTTCTATATTTTTATTCATTTGCGATAAATCGGTTAACCTTTCTTTAACTTCTATTTCGCTCAAACCCGAAGGGATATTCAACTCACCTTTGAACAGTGCTGGAATATCTTGATAAAGTTCGTCGATATCTTTTATTCCCAAAAAAGCAAACATTTCTTCTATGTCTTTTTGGGTATGGGGTAAATATGGAAAATCATTCATTATAATATCTCACCTCTTTTTATTATTCTTATAAAAGTTTATATAGCGCCCCTTCGTCCCCATTTTTATTTTGTGCTTTTTACACTTCCTTTATAAAACGGAGTTTTTACAACCTCAGCTTCTAATAATTTGTTTCTTGCCTTTATACTAACCATGGTCCCAGATTTCGAAAATTCTTTACTTACATAGCCTAAGGCTAAATTCTTCCCTAAAGTAGGAGACTTTACACCACTTGTCACAAACCCTATCTTTTCATTGTCTTTGTAAATTTCATACCCATGCCTAACTGGCATCTTGTCGTGTATTTCCATACCAACTAATTTTCTTTTGATTCCTTCTTCTTTTTGTTTCAGTAAAGCTTCCTTACCAATAAATTCTTTATTAAAATCGACAGTCCATCTTAAGCCTGCCTCCAACGGTGTAGTATTTTCATCCATATCGTTGCCATAAAGGAGCATTTTAGGCTCGAACCTTAAAGTGTCCCTGCTTCCCAAACCACATGGTTTCCCATCAACCTCTTTAGCAAGTTGTATAAGTTTATCCCAAACTTTAACAACGATTGTTGGAGATAGATATAATTCAAAACCATCTTCACCTGTGTATCCTGTCCTTGATAAGATTATTTCTTCTCCTTCTAGTTGTATAACTTCAAAAGAATAATATTCTATACTATCCAGATCAATATCTTTAAGATATTTTTGTAGTTGATCCTGAGATTTTGGACCTTGAAAAGCTATTTGACAATACTCATCACTCTTGTTAATAATATCAACATTAAAAGAGGAAGCTTGTGTTTTTACCCATTCAAAATCTTTTTGAGTATTAGAAGCGTTGACTACCAACAAGATCTTTTCTTCGTTGAATTTATAAGCGAGAAGATCATCTAAAATACCACCATCCTCGTTACACATAGGGGAGTACACTATTTTGCCATTGGGTACCCTTTCCACATTATTTGTAATCAAGTAATTTACAAATTTTTGAGCATCTTTCCCTTGCACAAATAATTCACCCATATGAGATACATCAAAAACTCCAATACAATTTCTTACGGCGTTATGCTCATCAATAATAGAAGAATACCATAACGGAAGCTCCCACCCTACAAATTCTCCCATCTTGGCTCCAAGTTCTATATGTCTTTCATAAAGCGGCGTCTTTTTAAGTTCTGACAAAGTGTTTCCTCCTTTCTCAAGTTCTCTAATTATAACTTTTGCTGTGCTAAAATCCTTATCTTCAACATACAAATCATAAATTGCTCCCTCACCGAAGTACTCTCCCCCTATTCCTATGGGAGATTTTAAGAATACTTGTATACCATTATCTTCCAAAATTTGCTTCAAAATCTGGCTTTGGGAATAATTGCAATAATCTTTTATTTTTTTCAGCATTGTCTCACACCTCTCAGAGGAAAGATAATATTCAGCTTTAATTATATCACTCTTTGAAAAAGTTAGAAAGTCGAAGTATTTTCAATTAGAAGGATTTAAAGACAATTAAAGGCGATTAAAGAAGTTTAAATCAATTTTTCAAAAAGACTGTAAAACTACATGTTTATTATCCTCGGTGATTCCAAACGCCGTCAACTTCCCACCGTACACACATCCCGTATCTATATCTACACTTATTATTTTCTTATTATTATCTCGCTTCACAAAGATTTTATCTTCACCTGTTAGATACAATGTTGGAGTGTGTCCATGAATAACGGTGTAATTATAATACCTTTCAGACATACTTAAAAATTCATCTCTTATCCATAACAAATCCCATTTATCTTGTTTGGAAAGTGGTTTTTCTGGATTTACTCCGGCATGTACAAATAAATATTTCTCATCTCTTACTTCTATCTCACAATACAAAGGTAGCTCTTTTAAAAAGTTTATGTACTCTTCCTCAATATTGTTATTGAAACTTCTTATTGTCGATAAGGCACCATTGTAAAACCAGACACCTTCACCATACTCATGAGTTTTTTGGTAATAGTCGACCATCATATCGTCATGATTTCCTTTTAGAAAGATACGATTCCTCTGTTTGCTTAAAGTAATCAAAAGATCCAATACTTTTTTTGAATCAGGCCCTCTATCCACATAATCACCAAGAAAAATCATCGTGTCAGAATCTTTGATCTGTGTTTGTTTTAAAAGCGAAATTAAAGTATCGTACATACCGTGGATATCCGAAATTGCCCAGATCACTTGAAACCCTCCCATGTGATCACGTCTTTATCATAAAAAAATGGGCAGGAAGCCTGCCCATTTTTTGGAATTTACTTCACCATATCTTTTAATTCTTTACCGGGAACAAATTTTGGAACCATCTTTTCTGGAATCTTAATAGCTTTTCCAGTTTGTGGGTTAACACCTTTTCTCGCTGCTCTTTTCTGAACTTTGAAAGTTCCAAAACCAACTAACTTAACCTCTTCACCCTTACTTAAAGCCTCAGACACTACATCAACAAAAGCATCAATATAACTTTCTGCATCTTTCTTTGTTACGTTAGCTTTCTTTGCGAAAGCATCAACTAAATCCTTCTTATTCACAAACATTCCCCCTTTCACAAATAAAGATTCTTAAATCATCATTCTACAGAACTTCAACGCAATTATACCATAAAACCAAAAAAATATCCACTTTTGAATCTACACAATAAAAAATTATTCCTTATTGCCTAATATTTTAGCACTTTTTAAAAAAATAAGCAACTTTTTTATGGCTTTTGCCCTATGACTTATCCTATTTTTTACATCTTTGCTTAATTCTCCAAAAGTATAATTGTATCCATCAGGAATAAAAATGGGATCATAGCCAAAACCATTCTTACCCCTTATCTCAAATGCTATTTTACCATAAACTTCTTCTTGACAAGTTACTAAAAAATTTTTCTGTGGATCAAAATACGTCGCCGCACAGGCAAAATAAGCGGTTCTATCTTTTTTATTTTCCAGCATTGATAACAATTCCTTCATCTTCTGCTCATAAGGCTCATTTTCCATGAACCTTGCAGAGTTTACGCCGGGGAATCCTCCAAGAGAGATTATAGACAAACCAGAATCATCCGAAAAAACTGGTTTTTTTATTAATTTTGAATAAGCCCAAGCTTTAATGACAGAATTTTCTACATAAGTTTCACCATATTCTTCTACTTCAAAATCATCTTCTTTTATCTCATCAAATATATATTTAACAGTGATACTTCCATTTATATCAATATTTTGAAGGATTTCATTGATTTCTCTTACCTTGTTTCTATTTGATGTAGCCAAATACACCTCACTCAAAATCTCCAGCCACCTTTTTTAGTTCGATTATCTCTTGTGAAGGATTTTCGGAATAAAACACACTCGCACCAATGATGAAAGTGTTAACACCACTTTGGTGAAGTAACCCAATGTTCTGTTTATTCACTCCTCCGTCAACCATTATTTCAACATTCAGTCCCTTTTCATCTGAAATTTTTCTTAATTTTCTTACTTTTTTGTAAGTGCTTTCTATAAAATGTTGCCCAGTAAATCCTGGATTAACAGACATAATCAATACTTTATCGACATACGGAAGAATTTCTTCCAAAAGTGACACGGGAGTATGCGGATTTAAAGTTACACCCGCGTCGCACCCCAACTCTTTGATCCTTAATATGGTTCTATGTAGATGTACCACCGCTTCATAATGTACCGTTATGCTATTCACATACTTAGAAAATTCTTCTAAATATTTATCTGGTTCAACGATCATCAAATGAGCATCCAAATATATATCTTTAAATTTTTTTCTAATCGATTCCACGATTGGAAAACCAAAAGTAATATTTGGAACAAACACTCCATCCATAATATCAAGATGTATTCCATCAGCTTTTTTAGAAACTTTCTCTATCTCTTGAGCTAAATTCAAAAAATCAGCAGCTAAAATGGAAGGATATATTTTTATCAAACTGAAACACCTCTATTGTAATTTTAGTGAACTATCTTCTATTTCTTCGTATATTTGACAATAATTGGTATACCTGCTAAATGAAATTTGTCCCTTTTCCACAGCCTCTTTAACTGCACAACCAGGTTCAACCGTATGAGAACAGTTAGAAAACTGGCAAAAACCGTCGAATTCCAAAAACTCTTTGAAATAACGCCTTACTTCATCTTTTTTTATTCCCCTTAACTCTAAACTCGAAAAACCAGGTGTATCAACTATATATCCTCCAAAATCAAAATAAAGAAGTTCAGCATACGTTGTAGTATGTTTACCTCTACCTAATTTTTTGGAGATTTCTCCTTCTCGAAGTTTCAATTTTGGGTCTAAAACATTCAATAAACTAGACTTTCCAACTCCAGAAGGGCCTGCGAAGGTCGATACTTTGTTTTTTAAATAGGACTTTAATCTATCTAAATTATTTTTCGTTATTTTCGATGTGGGAATTACAGGATAAATTTTACCATATATTTCTATAAATCTTTCCATTTCTTTTTTTTCTTCTTCGTTGACAAGCAAATCTGTTTTGTTTAACACTATGACTATATCCAGATTTTCTTTTTCAGCGAGAACTATGATTTTATCGATTACTATCAAATCTACTTTAGGTTCTTTAATTGACGTAACTAAAACAAGCTGATCCAAGTTAGCAACCCTGGGCCTGTACAATTCATTTTTTCTCTCTAAAATGTTTTCAATTCTTCCATAACTATAATTTTGGTCCTTAGAATACTCTACATAATCGCCAACAATTGGTCGAATCTTCTGTAATTTAAATCTGCCAGGTAGGAAACAGTTAACTTTTTGATTAGTTTCCAAATCTTGAACGGATACCATATCCGAATGAAATCTAACAACTATACCCCTTCTCCAACTCATTGATTACTCCCTTCATATTCACCAATATAGAGAATCACCTTTTCTCCATTATAATTATTTCCTGGTGTTGGAGACATGTTCAGTACTACATCATTATCTTCAGGTTTATAAGTTAATTGATTTCTAATTTCAAAAGTTATGTTGTATTCACTTAGAAACTGTTGTGCTACTCCAGACGGTATTCCAATCAGATCAGGAATCTTCAGAGTATTCATCTCTCTAAGTTGAACTATTACATGATGACCCTCTTTTACCTTTGTACCAGGTTCAGGATCGGTATACAAAACTTTTTCTCCGTTACCTACTACGTTTGGAATTAAATTTAATTCCTCTAAAGAAGAAACTGCTACTTTTTTATCTTCTCCAATCAAATAAGGAATCTCCACCGTATTCGAACTATTGACAAAAACTGTCATGAAAAAAAAGGCGAGTATTCCCGCGGCAACTATTCCTAGAATAAAAAATATCAAATTTTTTATTAATTTCCTTATTTTAATCATTATTTTCACCTATTAACTTCTTTTAACTCTCTGGTCCTTAATTGACCACAAGCAGCTGATATATCGCTACCTTTCTCGGCACGTATAACAGCATCAATTCCATTCTTTATAAGAGTATCTAAAAAAGCCTGAATAAATCTTTTCGAAGGCTTTTCAAACCCTGCTGGATTTGCATTGACAGGAATTAAATTAACCATCACTTTCAGGTCACCAAACAGTTCAACTAATTTTAAGGCATCTTCTTTTGAATCATTAAATCCTTTTATCAAAATATACTCAAAAGTGACCCTCTTTTTTGTTTTTTCCTGATAAATTCGGCATGACTGAATCACCTGCTCTACAGGATACTTATGATTTATTGGCATTATTTGATCTCTTTGAAGATTCGTTGGTGCATGAAGCGAGACAGAAAGCCGAAACTCTTTGCTCAAATCACCCAGTTCTTCAATTTTGTGAGGTATTCCGGCAGTTGAAATGGTTATATGTCTTGCTCCTAACTTTTTCATCTTTGGATGGTTTAAGATCTCAACGCTTTGAACAACGTTGTTAAAATTCAATAATGGTTCACCCATTCCCATGTATACAACGTTTTTTACATCCATCTCTTTATCTTTTTCCATAGCTAACAATTGACCAATTATTTCACCTGTCGATAAATTTCTAACGTAACCGCTTTGTCCTGTAGAACAAAATGAGCATTTCAAAGGACAACCAACTTGTGTTGAAATACATGCGATCGTTCTTGAAGGATAGTAAATAATTACCGCTTCAACCGTGTTTCTATCCTCTAACTCCAAAAGATACTTAGTAGTTCCATCTATCTTTGATACCTGTTTTTTAATAATATGAGGAATAGATATTTTAAAGTTATCACTGAGTTTTTGTCTATCGTCTTTAGATAAATTAGTCATTGATTCAAAATCAAAAACTCTTTTCTTATAAATCCAATCACAAATTTGATCAGTTCTGAACTTTTCAAGTCCTAATTCATTGAGCAAATAACTTTGCAAATCTGAATATTCAAAATCTAAAATGTTTTTTGTTTGCATATAACTTCCTCTCCATTAAAATATACTCATTAGAAACTTTATTTTAGCGCCCCTTTGCCCCGCTCCCCACCCGTGAGGATAAAAGAATTTTTATCCCTTGACCCCGCTGCCAGCCCCTTTAAGCAGGTGAAAGATCAGCCTACTATCCGTCATAAATCAATAACTAAGATGAAAAGAAATAATTTGGAGCTTCACGTGTGATTTTTACATCATGTGGATGTCCTTCAGTTATACTTGCCGTAGTAATTTTTATAAATTTAGCCTTTTGCTGTAATTCCTTGATATCACTTGCACCAACATATCCCATTCCAGCTTTGACTCCTCCAACTAATTGTATTATAACATCTTTTACCTCACCTTTGTATGCTACCATAGCTTCAACACCTTCTGGCACAAGCTTCTCATTTGGTGTCTCTTCTTGAAAATATCTATCTTTGCTCCCTTTTTCCATTGCTGCTATTGAACCCATCCCTCTGTATGTTTTAAACTTCCTGCCTTGATAGATTACCGTTTCGCCAGGTGCTTCTTCAGTACCTGCAAAAATACTTCCCATCATCACAGTAGAAGCCCCTGCTGCTAAAGCCTTAACGATATCACCAGAATATCTTATTCCGCCGTCAGCTATAACAGGGATATTGTATTTATTCGCTTCTTCTGAAACCTTCATAATTGCAGTTAATTGTGGTACCCCAACCCCAGAAATAACTCTCGTAGTACATATAGAACCTGGTCCAATTCCAACTTTTACTGCATCGGCTCCACTTTCTATTAACATCTTGGCAGCTTCAGCAGTGGCTATATTTCCAGCAATTACAGGGAGTTCTGGAAATCTTTTTTTTATCTTTTTTAAAATTTCAATAATATTTTTTGTATGTCCATGTGCGGAATCTAAAACGACAAAATCAACCCCCGCATTCACTAATTCTTGCGTTCTTTGTAAACCATCTGAAACACCAACAGCAGCTCCAACAACTAAACGCCCTTTATCATCTCTAGTTGCGTTTGGGTTTTCGATTACAGAAGTAATATCCTTTATTGTTATTAAACCCTTTATATGTCTTTTATCATCTACAATAGGCAATTTCTCTATCTTATTCTGATGAAGTATCTCTTTTGCTTCTTCCAAAGATATATGTGAACCAGCTACAACTAAATTTTCGTAGGGAGTCATCAATTCTTTGGCACTTTTTTCCATATTTTGCTCGAATCTAATATCTCTATTGGTCAATATTCCTAAAAGAACTTTATCATTATCCACAACTGGCAATCCGCCAATTCTGTACTCTCTCATGATCTTTTCAGCTTCTTTAACGGTTGTATCGGGAGTAATTGTAATGGGATCGTATATAATCCCGTTCTCTGTCTTTTTTACCTTTGAAACCTCGTAGGCTTGCTGTTCAATCGACATATTTTTATGAATAACCCCAACGGCACCTTCTCTTGCCATGGCTTTTGCCATTTGAGATTCACTCACAGTATCCATAGCTGCAGAAAGAAAGGGGATTTTTAAATGGATATTTTTTACTAAACGAGATGTTGTATCAACCCTACTCGGTACAACTTCACTATACTGTGGTAGTAACAACACATCATCAAAAGTGAGATACTCTTCCATTTCTCTGCCTCCTTACCCTGGTGAATATTATCTTTAAAAAATTGGGTTAGTGCCCCTTCGCTGGGGCCTTGCCCTGTAACCCATTTAAAATTATTTAGTTTTTAAAATATTTATTCTATATAGGTTTGCGCTCTTTCACCCCACAGACCACCCATGATGAAAGATTTAATATATAAAAAATGAGGGAATATTTCCCTCATATTGGTGGAGTCGATGGGACTTGAACCCACGACCTCTACCGTGCCATGGTAGCGCGCTCCCAGCTGCGCCACGACCCCATAAATATAAAAACTTCATCTGAGCATAAAAATTATAACATAAGTAATCTCTTTTTTCAAGCATTTTTTTTAACATAAAATCACAATTTACAACTATTTTTTATTATTATAGTCGACAAAACCTTAGAATTCAACCCTACTTATTAGTATCCCTTCTGCATCGTATAGGGCTGCAATATCTCCATCGTTATTCCAAATATAAGCTCCTGTCCATTTTAAATTAGTTGGAGGTTCATCTATTGCGTTACGGCCTGACAAAATATTCACACATTTTCCAGCTTTAAGTATATATCCATCTGGAAAATTAAACTTTTGGTTTCCAACTTCGCTAACCAAAACCCATCCTGTTAAATCAACGTCTTCGTCAGTCTTGTTACAAATAGTGACCTTCTCATCAGACACATCTAAGTTCGTAATCAATATAGAAGTTTTTTGTGGTGCTGATTCTTGAGCATCTTCCATAAAATTAACAGTGTTAATTGGTTCAACGTTAAAATTTATTTTATTCCCATCACTAATAGCTATAATATGTCCCTGCAAATCTGTACGAAAAAGATCTACCTTATACATTTCCAATCTTTCTAATATTTCCTGTGCTGGGTGACCGTAATTATTATTTTTACCAACAGATATAACCGCATATTTTGGATTAACTTCTTTTAAAAACTCTTGCGAGGTCGAAGAATTGGATCCATGATGGCCAACCTTAAGAACATCTGCATTTAAAAACATACCGTTATCTATCATATCTTTTTCAGAAATTCTATCGGCATCTCCAGTGAAAAGATAAGAAGAAATTCCAAAATCTAACTTCATAACAGCACTCCAAGAATTAAGATCTGTTCCATAATTTTTCACCGGTCCAAGAAGATACACATTACTGAATGAAGGGCAACCTATAACTGCCGCTAAAGCAGGGTTAATTAAAGTAATCCCAGCCTTAGTTGTTTTAATGTAGGTTCCTTCGTTTCTCACTTCTAAGACAAAATCATTATAGGTTTTCGTGGTGTGGGAAACATCCGGGGCATACACATTTTCAACTTCAAAAGCTTTTAAAACATCATCTAACCCACCTATATGGTCTGCATCAGGATGAGTAGCTATCAAATACTCTATATCATCAACATCTTGGGATTTGAGGTAAGTAACTACATCGTCACCATACCAATTATTACCACCGTCAATTAAAATATCAACATTATTCGGTAATTTTATATAAACTGAATCACCTTGGCCAACATCAATAAAATGAACTTCAACATTTGAAGTTTTTAGGAAAAGATATGCCTGATTTTTCTAAAAATGGCAAATAATCTTCAATAAGCTCTATTAAATTTTTGGTATATTTGACTTTCCAATAAATTAGTTCATTTGTTTGATAACTGCTAACGTAATTCCAGATAAAGCTTGGAGAATTAAAAGATAGAGAAAGGGAAAATGGAAGAAGTAATATACAAAATATCAATAGAACCTTTTTCATAAGCATCTCCTCAC
Source organism: Petrotoga mexicana DSM 14811 (assembly GCF_002895565.1). Lineage (GTDB taxonomy): Bacteria > Thermotogota > Thermotogae > Petrotogales > Petrotogaceae > Petrotoga > Petrotoga mexicana. Next base: position 9,420 of record NZ_AZRN01000013.1, on the reverse strand, counting down.
TACTTTTCTTATTATATTTTTACTATCTTTAGGAACTTTAAAACATGCATTAGCACCCCTTCGCCCCGCTTCCCACCCATGAAGATAAAGGATCTTTATTCTTCATCCCAGCTCCGCATTCGTAAGGAAAAGGAGTTTTTAACCTTCATTCAAACTCCCCATCCTTTATTTAATTCTTTTTTATATTATATCATCAAAATATCATTAAATCATAAAATTACTCTTCGTAAAACTTTAAAACATAAATATGCTATAATATTATAAACCACATAGGAGGCGATTTTTATGAAAAAGTACCTAAGTGTTTTCTTTGTTGTTTTGTTCTTATTTTCTACTATTTTTGCTTTCAAAGTAACCATGGTCACCGACGTAGGAGGATTAGGAGACAAATCTTTCAACGACGGAACATGGCAAGGCGTTTTAAGAGCAAGGGATGAATTAGGGGTAGAAATCGCAGTAATCCAATCATCTGAACAAACTGATTATTTACCAAATCTATCTAACGCTGCAAGAGATTCAGACGTTGTAATAGCCGTGGGCTTTATGATGACAGATGTTTTGTTCAACGTAGCTCCTCAATTTCCTGATGTTTATTTTGTAGGGATAGATATCGAACCATCTCCTGGACAAATAGTCCCTTCAAACGTAGTTTGCTATGTTTTCAACGAGCATGAATCAAGCTTCCCGGCAGGTTATTTGGCTGCAATGATGACCAAAACAGGAAAAGTAGGGTTTATAGGAGGTGTTCCTGTTCCTGCCGTCACCAAATACGAAGCTGGCTACGCAGCAGGGGTTAAAGTATACAATGAATTACATAACGAAGATGTCCAAGTCATATCAGGTTATGCGAACACATTCAACGACCCTGCTTTAGGAAAAAGTTTAGCCCTAACACAGATGGAAAACGGTGCAGATATTGTTTTTCATGCGTCTGGGCCAACGGGTAATGGGGTAATTGATGCTGCTAAAGAAAAAGGAAGTAATCTATACGATCTACCCAAAAACGCCCCTTTAGAGCAAATCATCGACAAATACTATGAATTAGAAAAAAACTACTTTGCAATAGGTGTGGATGTAGACCAAGATTACATGGCTCCGGGTTACGTATTAACAAGTGCAATGAAAAGGGTTGACACAGCTGCTTTTGAGGGCATTCAAGCCTCCATGTCCGTTAGAACATTTGAATCTGGTGTCTTTAGATTAGGCATGAAAGAAGACGGAGTAAGTATAACGCCAATGAAATACACAAGAAGCATGGTACCCATTAGATACTTTGTAGAAATCGAATATCTAAAAAAATTGATAAAAGAAGGCAAATTGATAATACCATCAGATCCTTCCCAAATTGGATCATTTGAAGTTCCTGAGATAACTTTCCCATACTAATAATAAAATATCCCGCTTTTCGCGGGATATTTTATTATTAACAAACAGTCTCACCAACCATATTCACCTATTAAAGGCACAAACATACAACCATCAGAGTATTCAACCTTCATATTTCCATCCTCTAACTTAGTTATTTTATGTAAACGTTGAAAGGTTCTAGAGCCAATTGGAATTACCATTCTTCCACCAACTTTTAGTTGAGAAAACAAAGGATCAGGAACTTTTGGAGCTGCCGCTGAAACTATGATTCCGTCAAACTCAACCTTTTCTTTTGTCCACCCTTTTGTTCCATCCCCAACCTCTAAAACAATGTTTTTATATCCTAATTCTTCAAATTTACTTTTTGCTCTTTGAGCTAATATTTCATTCCGTTCTATCGTATAAACAAAACGTGCTATCTCTACCAGTAAAACCGTTTGATAACCAGAGCCCGTACCTATTTCTAAAACTACGTCGTTTTCTTTTAACTCTAATAATTGAAGCATTAAGCCGATTATATAAGGCTGAGAAATAGTTTGCCCTTCGCCAATAGGCAAAGGGCAATCATCATATGCAGACCTCTCAAGATTTTTTGGAACAAACAAATGTCTTTTAACCTTCAAAAAAGCATTTAGAACCTTTTCATCGCTTATGCCTCTTCTTTTTAACTGATACTCAACCATCATTCTATTTTCTTCCTCAAAATCCATCAAAATTTTCCTACCTTCGATGAAATATATTCATCTATTGCCTTAGCAGCTCTTTTACCTGCACCCATTGCCTCGATAACGGTTGCTGCACCTGTAACTATATCTCCACCTGCCCAAACTCCTTCAACAGAAGTAGCACCGGTAACGGGATCTGCCTCTATATAACCCCATTTATTCAGTTTCAATTCAGGAAATGCGTTGAGTAATACCTTGTTTGACTCTTGACCTATAGCAACTATAAAAAGATCTGCGGGTATTTCAACATAACTATTTTCAATGGGGATTGGTCTTCTTCTACCAGAAGAATCGGCTTCTCCCAGTTTCATCTTTTGACAGACAACACTTGTCAATTCTCCCTTTTCGTTTCCTTTACACTCTATTGGATTAGTCAGCCACATAAAATTGATTCCCTCTTCAACGGCGTTTTCATATTCTTCTTTTCTTGCTGGCATCTCTTCCTCCGATCTTCTATACACCACTGTTACGGTTTCGGCACCAAGCCTTAACGCCGATCTTGAAGCATCCATCGCGACGTTGCCTGCACCAACTACTACCACATGTTTGCCTACCTTAACGGGAGTATCAACCAAAGGGAACTCATAGGCTTTCATCAAATTCACCCTTGTTAAGAATTCACTTGAGGAGTAAACCCCATTCAAATTTTCTCCTGGGATATTCAAGAATCTGGGGGTTCCCGCACCTGTTCCTATAAATATAGCGTCGAACTCTTCTCTCATTTCATCTATTGTAATTGTCTTTCCTACAACAACATCCGTCTCAATTTCCACTCCTAATGATTTAACATATTCGACTTCTTCAAAAACTATCTCTTTTGGAAGCCTAAACTCAGGGATACCATAAGTCAGAACTCCTCCTGGTTTGTGTAAGGCTTCAAAAATTTTTACGTAATATCCCATCTTTGCCAAATCTGCTGCCACCGTTAGTCCCGAAGGTCCTGCACCTACAACAGCAACCTTCCCTTTGATATTGTTTTTAGACACTTGGATATCATTCTTTTCACTTTTTCTTTGAACTCTTTCCCAATCCGCCACAAACCTTTCTAATCTACCTATGGCAACTGGTTCAAAAGCACCTGATTTACCTAAGGTACATGCACCTTCACACTGATTCTCCTGCGGACAAACCCTTCCACAAATAGACGGTAAATTGTTGTAACTCTTCAGTATTTCTGCAGATTTGGCAAGATTACCTTCTCTCAACTCTCTTATAAAACCTCTTATATCCACACCAACAGGACATCCGGTTATACAATTATATGCACTATCAGGACATTGTAGGCATCTATCGGCTTCCATCATAGCCTCTTCTAAACAATAACCATATGCAACCTCTTGAAAGTTGTGCTTTCTCTCTTCGGGAGGTTGTTTTTTCACAGGAACTTTATTCCTCAAAATCTTTTTTGGACGTTTTTTCTTTTTTTCTTCTAAAGACTCCTTTTCCTCGACTTTGTACTGCCCCAGTCTCTTTAACAATTCATCCCATTCAACGAGCTCACCTTCAAATTCAGGACCATCCACACAGGCAAATTTAACGCTATCTCCAACTGTTACCCTACAACCACCACACATTCCTGTTCCATCTACCATAATTGGGTTCAAAGACACTATTATTGGGAAACCAAGTTCTTGAGCGGTCTTTGTAGCAAATTTCATCATTATAACTGGTCCGATAGCCCAAGCCTTATCTATTTTTTCTCCATCTGAAACTACCTTTTTCATGCCATCGGTAACCAAACCTTTCATACCTTTTGATCCATCATCTGTGGTTACTATCAACTTATCAGAAAGCTGTGAAAACTCATCTTCTAAAATTAAAAGATCCCCGGTTCTTGCTCCCATAATCGATATTACCCTGTTGCCTTTTTCTTTCAACGCTTTTAAAATAGGTAAAATTGGAGCAACACCAATACCTCCACCAATCAATAATACCGTCCCATAATAATCGATTTCTGAAGGGTTACCCAAAGGTCCTACAACATGGGCAAAGGAATCTCCATTTTCAAAAGTTGCCATTTTCTTCGTACTTTTACCAACCACCTGAAATATGAGTCTTATCTTATCTTCAGTTTTATCCACTATAGTTAGAGGAATTCTTTCTCCTTCTTCTTCTGCTATAACTATAACAAACTGACCAGGTTGTGCATGTGCTGCTATCTTTGGTGCTTCAACCCAAACACTGTACACATCTTGAGCTAACTTCTTTTTCTCGGATATTTCGAACAAAATTTCCACCCCTTTTTAATTTTTTTCTATGTTTCTATTGAGATATTCTTGCAATCATTCGTACGACATTGGTTTAATATTCTCCGACATTTATAACTCTTTTAGTATCAAGGTTATTTTGAGCCATTTGTTGTCCTCCTATGTTCCTCACCAATAATTATAATCAAAATTTATCAAAATGAATAACCTTTTCAAGAGGCCGTTTTGGAACGTGGAAATTGCTGTTCTCGTCTATATAATATTTAACCGTCTCATCGTTATCCTCTGCAAAAGATTCATGCCCTTTATAACCTAAGGGAATTACTGTATCGATCTCATAGCCATCAGGGACGTTTAGAATTTTTCTTACATTTTCCCTGTTGATGGTAACGATAGGGCATCCACCTATACCTTTTGACCATGCAGCTAACAAGATATTTTCAAAGGCAGCTCCTATATCGTGACCAATCCATTTCGTGGCTCTATGTTTGTTGACTAAAATAAAAATGTATGCGGTTGGCTTTTCTCCTTCTTTAGGAGTCCCTTTTGGGGATATGTAGCTAGCCCAACCTAAATTTTCAAAGACTTTATCGCAAATTTCTTTATCTTTTACAACTATAAACTCTAATGGTTGTTTATTTGAAGCGCAAGGGGCTAACTTTGCACAATCTACTAACTCTTTCAATATTTCATCATCGATGGGATCTTGCTTGAACTTTCTGATGCTTCTTCTTTGTTTGATTATTTCTATTACATCCATGTTGTTGTTTTCCCTCCATTAATTATTTTATTTTTGAGCTCATATATTTATAATTCCCAAAAGGGCACTTCATTCAATACCAATAATATATTCTCACTAACAAAGCTTCTTTCTTCACAATGATATCTACTATTTTATAGTCAGTCGCACGACTTTTCCAAATTATTTTTAAGTATCACTCACAACCAAGTTCATTCACAATCTTCGGATACATTCTACTTGGTTCATCCTTGCTGTGCAGTGGATACCATACTTGAGCAAAAAACTCACTTCTCTTGGCGAGTTCGTGATAGTTCCAGCTTTCTCGCTCACACTGAGGACACCAATGCCCTCCTTCCAAGACAAGCTTTGGACTTGCCTCAAATACATGACCAAAAGCACATTTAAATAAAAGCTTTGTTTGCATGTCTCCTTTAGTCATATGCTGAGACAAACATTCACCGCCTCGAAACCGAGCTGCCTTTTTTATATCTGTGATATCCAGACTGTTTTCGGGTTTTGTTTCATCATAGCCAGGGTCTATGTGTACCACTCTATCATAATCTGTATAAGGTTTAAAGACTTTCATGCTTGGAGATATTGCCTCTCTATGCTCCTTTGAAATGAAAAACGGCTCAATATACTCGAGTTTATTGTTTTCCACCCAATTCAACGGACCATGGTCTGTTCTCGCTATTTTCTCAAACTTCTTTCTTGTGATTTTAACTACAAGTTTCTGATCACCTGGAATTTTCGTGATGATTTTTGCGACTTTTATGGCTCTTGCGTTTTCCCCTCGATAAAGATCAAAAAAGTATTCTGAACCTTGGCTCCTGAAATTCATGTATTCCTCCAACTTATCAGAATCGAGAAAATAACCACCATGAAAATTTCGGATTGCAAACCAATTAGCATCAATCACGTATTCAAGTTTAGTTATACCCATCATCTCAAACATTTTTTTAAACATCTGGTAAGTACTGAGCCTACAACGCTCACCACCACCTATATTATAAATATGTCCCCAAAAATCTTCTGGTAAATCCTCACAAACATTTTTAAGAAGAACACCAGAGTCCTGATCACTAACATATTCTAGCACATTATTTAAGGGATTATGAAATATGATACCATCCTTAATTTCGACCATATGGGATGAGAAAATTCCTGTTTGCCTCAAAGATACCCAATACTTCAATCCGGATTCGATCACGGCTCTTTCCGCTGCCACTTTTGAAACAGCATAATAATCATGAATACTAGGCTTTATGGGATCGCCCCTACTGATCCAGTGAATAGGAGGCATTCTATCACCGTATTCGGCAACGGTTCCGATATATACTAACTTTATCTTATTTCTATTAGGACTTTCTTTTATTGCACGAATGATATTAACCGTCGAACCATAGTTAACCTTCATTGTTTGTTTAGGATAATAGTCAGCCTCGGGAGATACCAAAGCTCCTACATGTAAAACTATGTCCGAACTTTGAACACATACTTTTACATCCTCATAATTAGTCAAATCACCCCAAACAATCTTCAAATTTCCCAATCCTACATACTGCTTGAGCATTTCTTTATCCTTTACTAATGGTCTTACCAAAATAACTACATCAAATTTTTCCGGTTCTTTCAACAACTCTTTTAACCCACAAGAACCCATCACCCCTGTAGCACCTGTAAGAAATACTTTTTTCTTTTTTGCCATATGCTCGTTCCCCTTTTATAACCAAGAGCTTGTTGGTTACCTTCCAAAACGGTGAGGTTCAGCAATTGTAATAGCCTTTAGGATAATAATTATCGTCATTTATTCTTTAGGGTTTGTTACACCAAAAAGGGGCTAATGTTTCCTTGTTTCTTGGTAAATAGTTATAAAAATCCTATTGAATTTCTATGCCTAATTCTTTAAGGGGTATTTTGAACTCTCTTATACCAGATGAATATGGGGCAATTTCATAAAGCTGGTAGATTATTACCAGATCTTCATTTGTAATATAATAATCTCTATCATACCCTATCGTGTCTAGAGTTTCATCAACATTAAAATAAATTTTAGGGTCTGAATTTATTTCTTCGATTATGGTTTCTTTGATTATTTGAAAAGATTCACCTGTGTCGTCACTATATAAATCTAAGAAATCGTATAGATTGAGGAATTTACTGAGAGTTAGATCATAATTGTACGTTTCTCTCGTAGTCATTGGATGAGCTTGTAGATAAACAAAAGAAAAATAGTCCGCATAAAAGCTCACAAAACTATCTGAAACAAATCCAACTTCTGATTCTATTATCACTTCAACGTAAGGTCCTTTAGAATCCTCTGTACTATTTCTAAAGCTATAAGACTCATCGAGATATTCACTTAAGAAATCTTCAACATCTTTTGCTAAGTAACTATTTAAAAGAAAGGCACTTGGTGCATCCTTTGTACCGTAAAAAAATGGAATACTTACCCTTCCACTTAAGTTTTCCGTTAATTCTGACGATAGGGTTACATATTCGATTGAATAGAGAGTCATAGAAAACAGTATAAGCAACAAAAATATACTTAAAGACTTTTTCATAGTCGCTCTCCCCCTTAAAGCAAGTTTTTGATTGATTCAAGATACTCTTTGATTATATTTTTTGAACTTTCAAACTTTTCTGTTTCCTCATCATTCAAAGTTATATCGATAGTTCGTTCCACTCCGTCCTTGTTTATAACCGCTGGATACCCTATGTACATATCATCCAACAACACGGAAGGGGTATATACCCTACCTTCATTCTTAATTATCGATTCTACCAGTGCAGTTGTTGCTGAAGCTATTCCATAATTGGTTGCACCTTTTTTGCTTATTATATTGTAAGCAGAATTTTTTACATCTTCAAAAATCTTACTCAGATCTTTATTACAGTTATCTTTGTACGGGCAATTACGGCAAAAACCTTTAATTGGAACACCTCCAATCATTGCCGAACTCCAAGCCGCTAACTCTGAGTCACCATGTTCCCCTATTATGTAGGCGTGAACACTCATTGGAGAAACCCCACAATTTTTACCTATTAAGGCTCTCAGCCTTGCAGTGTCCAATATAGTTCCAGTTCCAATTACCCTCTTAGATTCAAAACCAGTTACTTTCCATACCACATAGCTCATAACATCAACAGGGTTAGTAATATTTATTATCAACGCATTTGGAGCATATTTTTTTATGTTCTCTGAAATGCCTTTTATTATTTTAGCATTTTTTATGGTCAAATCTAACCTTGTTTCGCCAGGCTTTTGTGCGGCTCCTGCTGTAATAATTACTATATCGCTTCCTTCTATATCGCTATACTCCCCAGCCCTTATGGTCATTCTTTTGTGAAAAGTTGTAGCATGTAATAAATCCAATGCTTCACCTTCAGCCATTTCTTTGTTGAGGTCGTAAAGAACGATCTCGTCAGCAACCGCTGCGTTTATTAAAGCAAAAGCGGTACTTGAACCCACTCTTCCCGTTCCTATTATGCTTATTTTCAAAATTGTATCCCTCCAATTTTCGTTTTTTTACAATCTTTGGAATTCCTAAATTTAGCAACTATTTAAACAAACAAAACCTAATTTGATGAAAATCCAGAAATCACTCATAATTCTTACCACTAATTAATTCTTTCAAATTTTTTAAATTTCAATAACCTTTCCTGCACCACCTTCTATATACGCTTCTGGAAAAAGCTTTTTAATATCTTCTTTGTGTTGGGTACAATGTGTTGCACAAATTAGTTTTAAACCTTTCAAAGATTCTGCAGGTGTTCCGTGTAACCCCCCAATTATTCCATAGACATCTCCAAATGTTGAAGCGGTTTTCAATATATTTTCCATCTTTGGATGAGAGCATCCAGCTATTACTATTATTCCTTTTTCAGTTTTTACACAAAGAGATTGTTCTATCCCTTCTAATTCTCCAGTGGAATAAATGCCTTCATGTATTTCAGTAAGACCTTTTATGGTAATAACTTCTTTTGCATTTTTCACTCCCCTAAAAGATGGAGGAACGTAAACCGTTACATCGGGGTTTTTTGAGAGAAAACCCGACAAACCGCCCACATGATCATAGTGGTTGTGAGATATAAAAACCTCGTCTATTGTAGTTGGATCAACTCCTAACTTTTTCATGTTGTTTAACAAAATCTCTCCACTTCCACCGGTATCGAAAAGTATCTTAGGTGCTTTTTCTACTTCAATCAAAGCAGAAAATCCCCAATTAGCTTGGAGATCTTTATCATACACTGTATTATCGTATAAAATAGTAACTTTCAATTGTTTATTTTCTGCCATTGTTGTTCCCCCTCTCATATAATTTCTTTATCATTAGAAATTCTAAAACTTGTTATAGCGCCCCTTTGCCCCGCTCCC
>NZ_AZRN01000011.1 GCF_002895565.1 Petrotoga mexicana DSM 14811 | reverse complement strand
TTCCTACTACCTTGTTCGTCGATTCGTTCACTTTGTTCGTACCTTGCGTTATGTTGGTTAGTATTTCTGATATTTCATCCGTTGCATTCCTTGACTCTTCAGCTAACTTCCTTATCTCATCCGCTACAACTGCAAATCCTCTTCCAGCTTCTCCTGCCCTTGCAGCTTCTATCGCTGCGTTTAGTGCCAACAGGTTCGTTTGTTCCGTTATCGAGTTTATCGTTTCTACTATACTTTGTACGTTCTTGGCGTTGTTTGCGAGTGTTTCTACTTCTTTTTGACTTTCTTTTGTCCTTTCTACCGCTTCTTTCACCGCTTGACTTATACTTTCTATCGTTTTGCTTCCTTCTTCTGCAGCTTTACTCGTTTCATCTGCTTCTTCACTTAATCTTTGTGCGTCTTGGGATACACCTTGTGCTGCCCTTGCTACTTCGTCTACTCCTGAGGTTACTTCTTCTACGTTTCCTGCCGTTTCTTCCGTACTTGTTTGTATCTTGTCCATCTGGTTTTTGAGTTCTTCTGAGTTCTTTCTGCTTTCTTGTGATGATTGTGTTAGACTTTCTGATGCGTTTTCTACTTTGTCTGATGCCTGCCTTATTGACCCCATGGATCTTCTTAATTCTTTACTCATTTCTGATAGAGCATTGGCCATCTGCCCTATTTCGTCTTTGCTTTTACTTTCAAAGTTTACCGTTAAGTCTCCTTCTTTGAATTGATTTATCTTATTTTTGAAGTCCAACAGTGGTTTCGTTATGCTCCTTATTAGATAGATAATCATGATTATCGATACTACGAAAGCTACTATGGTTAAAACGGCTGTCAAGGTTATAGCCCTGTTGTTTTCTTCTATGAGTGATGGACCTAACGTGTCTTGTTGGACCTTTAATTCATTTCTTTGTTCTTCTAATAGGTTGAGTATCTCTACTCTTGCTTGTTCCATATGCCCGATTATAGGCTCCTGGGATTCTATCGTTGTGACTATTTGGTTGAATGTGTTTTCTAAATTGTTGAGACTTTCCATTAGCTCAGAAAAAGCATTTTTAAGTTCATCGTTGGTTAATCCAAATTCTACAAACGCTAAATTGTCTTTAAAGGTTGAGAACATATTTAATACATTGCTTTTATCGCTTGAAGATTTAGAAGAGAAATATTTTTTAACTTCTTCGTTGATATTTTGGACTGTTACAACAGGATCTTCTGATAATAGTGAAAAAGCCAAAACACTATATTGTTTAGTTAAAGTATTAAAATCATTTAGTTGTTGAATAAGTAATTCGCTTAGCTTATTGTATTCCGAAAGAAAAGTATTAGCCTGAGAATTTAATTGTACAATTTGATTGAAATTAAATTCATATGTATTTAAAGATTCATTAATATAAACTAAAGAGGTAGATTCTTCCGTGGTGTCAAGCAAATTGTTCATATATGATTCTATTTTGGATAAATTATCTCTAAAGGCGTTTTCGAAATTCTTTTCGTAATTATCTAAATAATCTTTAAAATTCAAAGAAGCTTCAAAAAATGCTGTTTCTACTTCTGTTATATTATTAACTTGATCTGACAAATTTTTATAAGATTCCAAACCAGCATTTGATTTGGTAAGAGAAGTGGTATTGAAAATTATAGAAAGGCCGAACAATATGAATATGATTATTACTATACTTATTATTCTTTTGCCAATGGATCTTGACTTCATAAGAGATCACCTTCCCCTTTTTTATTTAAATAAGTGATCAAAGCAAAGAGACGATCTTAGAGATCGTCTCCAGAGTTCTTTATCTCTGTTGATTCAGTTTTTTAAGAAGCTCTTCCAGCATTTCTTCGGTGAATTGTCCTCTTCCAAAGTTTATTAGCCCTCTCAGGGGCAGATACTTCATCATTGATAAAACTAACTCTTCATTTCTGTGTTCATCGACAGGGAAAATTTCTGAAACCTGATCTTGCATCATTTCTTTTAAGATTCGTGAGCCAACAGGGTCTTCCATTAGGTCGCCAATCGTGGAATTTCTATGGAACTTCTTAGTTATTGTTTTTGTGGAGTTGACTTTTACTTTTTCTTTTAATATTATATCTTTCGATGATTTTCCAACCAATAGTTCAAACTCTCCACTTTCTACGTACCAATCCTTTATCTCTGTGTTGTAGTAAGCAAAAGCCATTTTATCCAAGGTAAAAATTACAGTTTTTTCTTCGCCGGGTTCAAGTTGTATTTTTTCAAATCCCTTTAGTTCTTTTTCTGGCCTATTTACTTTGCTTTCTATGTCTTTTACATACAATTGAATTATTTCTTTGCCTCTGATATTTCCTGTATTTTTAACTTTCACTTTAACGTTCAACGTTTCGTTATCGTTTATTTCCCTTTTATCTATTGTTAGGTCGGTATATTCAAAATTGGTGTAACTTAACCCATATCCAAATGGAAATAACGGATCTATTTGTTTTTTATCATAATATCTGTACCCTACAAATACGCCTTCTCGGTATTCAACCCTATCATCTTCCCCTGGGAAGTTTAGATAAGAAGGATTGTGACTGAGTTTTTTTGGAAATGTTTCTGCCAATTTCCCAGAAGGATTAACTTCACCAAAGAGGATATCTGCAACAGCTCCTCCCCATGCTTGGCCTCCTAGGTAACTTTCTAGTAGCCCTTTGACTTTATCAACCCAAGGCATTTCAACTGGGGCACCATTACTTAATACCACCACCGTATTTGGTTGAACCTTGGTGATTTCTTCAATCAACTTGTTATGGCTTTGGGGCATCTGCATATGTTCTCTATCGTACCCTTCTGATTCGTATCTTTCAGGTAGTCCTGCGATGATTACAGCGACGTCAGATTCTTTTGCAGATCTTTTAGCCTTTTCTATAAGTTCCTCATCGATTTCATCTGAGTCAAGATGGTATCCCTTTTCATAAAGAATTTTAGATTTTCTTTGAGTTATTTTTTCTATCTCTTCTAACAGATTATCTATTTTGATAGGGTTTACATGCGAACTTCCACCACCTTGATACCTTGGGGATGTGGCAAATTCTCCAATTATGGCTATCGTTCCTTCTTTTTTAATCGGAAGTATATCGTCTTCATTCTTCAAAAGTACCATGCTTTCTCTTGCGATCTTTCTTGCTAATTGATGGTGAGCTTCTTTGTCATATGTTGCGTTTTGTTTCCTGTGATCTATTGCTTTAAAAATGATTTTTAGTAGTCTTTCTACAGTTTCATCCAGTACCTTCTCTTCTAATTGACCGTTTTTTACGGCTTGTATGATTTTATTGTCTCCTATTCCAAAACTTGAAGGCATTTCTAAGTCTAATCCTGCTTTTAATCCGTCTACCCTTTCGTTTACTGCCCCCCAATCGGATACAACGAATCCTTCGAAGTTCCATTCTTTTTTCAGTATATCTGTCAATAAGTATTTGTTTTCAGAAGCATGCGTACCGTTCACTTTGTTGTAAGAACACATTACCGTCCAAGGCTTGCCGTTTTTTACCGCCCCTTCGAAATTTGCTAAGTAAATCTCTCTTAGGGTTCTTTCATCTATTACTTCATCTACACTCATTCTTCTGTGTTCTTGATTGTTTGCGACGTAATGTTTCAAAGAAGTTCCTACTCCATAACTTTGTACAGCGTTTATATATGCTGTAACCAGCTCTGTTGATAAGAATGGGTCTTCAGAGAAGTATTCAAAATTTCTTCCACACAATGGAGACCTTTTAATGTTAATAGCGGGACCTAGTATAATATCGACTTCTTCAGCTTGACATTCTTCAGCTAAGGCTTTTCCTTCTTCTTCTATTAATTTTCTATCCCATGAACAAGCTGCTGTAGCGGCTGTTGGGAAACATGTGGCGGGTACGCTGCTTTTCAACATACCTTCGTCATTGGTGTTAGCTTCTTTTCTTAAACCATGAGGTCCATCACTCATCGTAATTGAAGGTATCCCTAACCTTTCAATAGGTTTGGTGTGCCAATTATCTAAGCCTGAACATAAACTTGCCTTTTCTTCAAGCGTCATCTGAGAAATCAACTTCTTTATGTCTCTCTCCATATTTTTTCACATCCTTTGGTTTACTATTAAAAAAGCCTATTCTTTTAAAAACAAGATTAGAATTCAAAAGAATTATTCTTAATAACCTGTGAATACCATTTGCCGCTATCTTTTATAATCCTTTTTTGAGTTTTGTAATCAACGTACACTATTCCAAACCTCTTTGAATAGCCCCATGCCCATTCAAAATTGTCTAATAAGGACCAGGCGAAGTATCCTTTTAGCGTAACTCCATTTTGAATCGCTCTTAATGCTTGTTCAAGATGCTGCTTTAAATACTCTATTCTTTTTTCATCGTGTACCTCTTGGTTGACTACTTTATCATCAAAAGCAGCACCGTTTTCAGTTACATACACTTCTTTTGGATTGTACTCTTCTTGAACTCCTTTTAGTATTTTATAGAAACCTTCAGGGTAAATCTCCCATCCCATTTCTGTTTTTGGAAGGCCTCTTTCAACGGTTTTCCCACCTAGAAATGATTTTGTATCGGTCTTGACAAGATCTCCAGAGTAATAATTGATGCCTACAAAATCGATTTTTTCTTTTATTTCTTCCAAATCATTTTCGTAATTATGAGGTAAAAACTCAGAGACATGTTCTTTTATCCCCTTTGGATAGTCACCCTTGTATATTGGATTCAAAAACAATGGATAATTTGACCATTCATGTGCCAACCGTGCGGCATCTATATCTTCTTGTGAATCCGCAGCGGGATCATGGGAAGTATTTGATAAAGTAATTCCAATTTTTCCTTCTTTGATATTTTCTTCTCTGAACGCTTTAACTGTTTTTGAATGAGCACGCAACTGGTTGTGGACAGCTGAGAAAGAGGCGTAAAGGTCTTTCATTCCAGGCGCATGTTCACCCATAAAATGTCCAACAAATGCCATTACCCAAGGTTCGTTTAAAGTAATCCAATTTTTTACTCTGTCACCAAATCTTTGAAACATGTAATCTGCGTAATCGGTGTACCAATAGGCGATGTCTCTGTTTGTCCAACCCCCCAGATCTTGTAAAGCTGCAGGTAGATCCCAATGATACAATGTAACAAAAGGGGTTATATTTGCTTTGAGTAATTCATCAACCAATCTATTGTAAAAATCAACACCTTTTTCGTTGATTTTACCTTTACCGTATGGGAAAATTCTTGGCCAAGATATAGAAAACCTGTACGCTTTTAATCCTAACTCTTTCATCAAAGCAATATCTTCTTTGTACTTGTTATAATGATCGTCTGCAACATCTCCAGTGTCTCCATTATATGTATTTCCTGGTGTATGAGAAAACCTATGCCAAATCGAAGAACCAGCTCCATCTACTAAAGGAGAACCTTCTATTTGGTAAGATGCAGTAGCTGCTCCCCACATGAAATCCTTTGGAAAAACTTTTTCAGACATATTTTTATTCCTCCTATGTTGTTGTTTTTATTGTTTTTACAATCTCAAAAACTTACCTTAGCTCCCCTTCGCCCCGCAGCCCACCCACATTTCATTCTATGTTATTTTAAGATCCATTCTTCCGATAGTTTTGGTACATCCATCATTAATTGTTTTGTATATGGGTGTTCGGGTTGCGTTATTACTTTATTAGCATCTCCCCTTTCTACTATTTTCCCTTCATGCATGATGAAAAGTCTATCACTGACATAGTAAGCCAACCCAAGGTCGTGGGTTACGAACATGATAGTTGTACCTTCCGTATCCCTTAAACCTAACAGTAACTCCAAAATCCCCGATCTTAAGTTTGCATCGATCATAGAAGTTGGTTCGTCAGCTAAAAGTAATTTTGGTTTTATCAAATGAGCCCTTGCTATCATTATCCTTTGCCTTTGACCACCGCTTAATTCAAAAGGATATTTATCTGCTACTTCTTCAGGTCTTAGATTAACTGATTCCAAAGCTTCGTAAACCTTTGCCATTTTTTCTTGTTTCGTGAAGCTGTTGTCAAATAACTTGAAAGCATCTATTAAAACTTTTTTTACCGGGGAAAATATATTGAACGAGGCGTAGGGATCTTGAAATATTGCTTGCACTTTTTTCCAGTAAAGCTTTTTTTCTTTCCCTGTTAAACCTGTTATATCCTGACCTTCAAAAATAATTTTTCCCTTTGTTTCTTTTAACAACCTGAGTATTAGTCTAGTTACCGTTGTTTTTCCGCTTCCACTTTGTCCAACAAGAGAGACGATTTCCCCTTTTTTTATAGAAAAAGTGACGTTATCTACCGCTTTTACAGCTTTTTTTCCACTTCCAAATATTTTGGTCAAATTCTCAACTTTTACTATATCTTCACTTGAGTGATTAGACATACGGTGTCACCTTCTTCCCTTGTGTTAAAATATGGTTTATTCTAATGCATCTTACAGATCTTTCTCCTACTTTAGTTAAAGTGACATCTTCTTTTTTACAATCTTCAATTGCCAAAGGGCATCTATCTGCGAACCTACATCCTTTTGGAATTTTCCTTAAATCAGGTGGTGACCCAGGAAGACTTGGCAGTTTTTTACCTTTTATACCTTTTTCAGGGACCAAAATAGACTGCATTAATGCTTGTGAGTAAGGATGAATAGGATCGAAGATTACATCTTTCATATTTCCTATCTCTACAAATTCTCCGGCGTACATTACAGCGATACGGTCACATATATGTCTTAATATAGGTAATTCGTGAGTTATAAAAATTATACTTTTTACTATTTTTTTATCAAAAAGATCTTTAATTAATTTAATTACTATTTTTTGCGAAGTAACGTCCAATGCAGAAGTTGGTTCATCTGCTACTACAACTTCTGGGTTCATTATTGTGGAGATTGCGACAACTACCCTTTGTTTCATACCACCGCTAAGTTCTAAAGGGTAGAGGTTTAAAACTCTTGGGGGCAAAGAAAGAGATTCAAAACGTTCTTTTGCCAAATTTAAAATCTCTTTTTCTGTCATATTAGGATCGTGTTCTTTCAGTAGATCTATAACAAAATTTTTGATTTTTATTGTTGGATTCAAGGCATTCATGGCACTTTGAGGGATATACGAATATTTTTTCCCTAGTATATTACTTCTCAACTCATTTTCTTTTTTTTGCATGATATTTTCATTGTCTAAAAATACTGATCCACTTTCATACTTCAAAGGGGATAAAAATAAGCCTGATAAACTCATTGCTAAAGTAGATTTACCACAACCTGATTCACCGGCTATTCCCAAGATTTCTCCTTCATATAGGTTAAATGAAACGCTGTTAACCGCTTTTATTTTTTCTCCTAACCTTGTTTGATAATAGGTTTTAAGATTGTTAACTTCTAAAATAACCTTTTTTGATTCCAACCTCATCAACTCCTAAGTTTGGGATTGAATAATTCATCCATCCCCGAATTCATAAAATATAGAGAAAATGTTATTAAAGCTATGACTATAGCTGGAGGTATAAAAGCCCACCAGGCACCTGACCTAACAGACTCAAATAATAATGCCCATGAAAGCATTGTACCGAGTGATACTATATTACTTGGACCCAGTCCCAACATACTTATTCCCGCTTCGTTTAAAATACCAGTGGCAACTTGGAGGATAAATGCCATGAATATATAAGATAAGATATAAGGCATTATTTCGCGTATTATAATTTCTACGGTACTAGCACCATTTAACCTGGCTATATCAACATGTTCCCTGTTTCTTAAACTAAGTGATTGCGCCCTTACGGCACGAGCGGTCCATGGCCAAGAGGTTATTCCTAATACTAATCCCATAACAAACAGGGACCTGCTTCTTAAACTAACCGTTATCAATATCAGTATTATGAATGGAGGTATAACTAAAAATATATTAGTTATTGAATTTAATATGTTATCAGTGGTTCCTCCTTTGTACCCGGCAAAAAGGCCTATAGTTATACCTATTGTTGTCGCAATGACACCTGAAATTAATCCTATAATCAATGAAGATTTCATCCCGTGAATAAGCTCTACAAATACGTCTCTTCCAAAGTTATCTGTTCCCAACAAGTAAGTTGAGGAAGGGGGCTCGTACATAAATCCAACCATCTCCAATGGATCTTTTGGTGAAACAGCAGGGTATATGAAGGCAGTTAGGAATAAAAACATAAAAAGTCCAAAGCCTATTAAAAATTTTGGAGATTTCAAAAGTAATTTTATTGTATTCATATTAACCCTCCTCCGTTTGCGCAGCTTTAATTCTAGGATCTATTAGTCCGTAGACCATATCCAAAATAAAATTAGCAACTAAAACCATCAACGCTATTATAAGTGTTGAACCTTGGATCATTGGATAATCTAGTTGTCTTATTCCATTGAATAGCCATGTTCCCACTCCAGGGTATCCAAAGACTATCTCTGTGATCAAAGCTCCTCCTACCATGGTACCTAAACTTATTGCAAGCCCTGTTATTTGAGGAAGAACTGCATTTTTGAAGACATAGCTTTGAATCTTCTTATCTTTAATACCTAACATCTTACTGTAGGTAACGTAATCTGTATTTAATTCATATATTGACATCTCTCTCATACCTATGGCTTGTCCTCCTATTGTTACTAAAACGATGGAAATAAAGGGTAAAAAGTAATGATGTAAAACATCAATTGCAAAAGTCCAACTCCAAGAAGGGAGCAATGTTCTGCTGTAACCACCGCCAATTGGGAACCATCCCAAGTAAACTCCAAAAAAATATAGTAATATGATTGCCAAAGCATAATAAGGGATAGAATTAACGAATAATGCTACTGGAAAAATAGTTTTGTCGAAAACCCCTTTTCTGTAAGCAGCAGCGGCCCCCAGTAAGTTCCCTAATATCCAACCTACAATTATTGCCGGAAATTGTAAAAAAATAGTCCATACAATAGCGTTTCCCAAAACTTCGTTAACAGAAAGAGGGTACAAACTGAACGACGTTCCTAAATCACCTCTAAAAACATTCCCTATGTAGTTGAAAAACTGAATAGGTAAAGGTTTATCCAATCCAAACTCTTCCATGAAAGATTGATAGACTCTTTCTTGTGTCTCACTTGCTACGGTTCCAGACATCATTTTACTTACTATAACTGAAATAGGATCTCCGGGGATGAGTCTTGGTAAGAAAAAATTCAAAAATAAAGCCAAGAAAAAAGCTAGTAGATACCAAAAAAGTTTTTGAAAAAAATACTTCGTAAATCCTTTCACATATTTCACCTCTCGAAAGTATATTTAAAAGAGTTCATGGGGGCTATAGCTTCCCCCCACGAACTCTCGGCTAAATCGATTGACGGTAAATTACTTTATTTAACAGGTTCTAAATGCCACAACATTTCCATCCCTGCACCTACCAAAGGCATCGGTGGTGCATAAGGATTTTCTGCGTTTGCCCAACCTGTCCAGTAAGTTTCATTGTATTCATAAAATGTCTGAGGTCTATACATTAACGGGAACATCGGTATATCTTCTCTGTATAGTTGATCTAACTCTGTATAGAGGTTTTTTAATTCTTTTTCGTCGGTTACTTTTGGAATCATATCGATGAGTTGATCAGCCCACTCGTTTTTATATCTTCCAAAGTTACTGTATGCAATTTGTCCAACTTCGGGAACACCTTTTGAATAAAGAGCTATTTGGAATCTCAACCAAGGTTGAGCAGGTCCAGGTTGTGAAGGTGCCCACATTGTCATATCGAAGTTACCTGTTTGTCTGTTATCATAGGCTATAGGTGCATCAGGGAAAGATGTTTGAATGTCTATACCTACTGCTCTTGCAGACTGTGCCACGATTTGTAAAGAAGCATTCCAGTCTGTCCAACCATATGGGCATTCTACTGTAAATGGGCCTAACCTTGTTCCATCAGGCAGAACGTATATTCCATCTTTACCTTTTGTTGCTCCTAGATCTTCTTCTAATATTCTAACAGCTTCTTCTGGATTGTATTCCCAGCCGTATTGTTTTACCAAGTTTTCATCGAAGTATTTTGCTTCTCCACCATATGGCATAATAAGACTAGCTTGAACCTTAGGAGAATAATTGGACATAGCTAGTTCGGAAATTCTTGCGTAATTTACCGAATATGCAATAGCTTTTCTAACTTCAGGCAAACTAAGAGGATATTTGTTTACGTTAAACCACAACGAAGGCATCGTTGCAGGCATATGATAAGGGATTTCGTCATACCATGTACCAACAGGAAGACCTTTCTCTTCCCACATTTCCCATATTCTTGGCGTGAATTGTTGAGAAACGTCTACTTCGCCGTTTTCAAAAGCCAAACTACCTTCGTCGTTACTTTTGAAAATAGGATGCACTATATATTTGGCTGCGGGTTTTTTTCCACCGTGTAAAGCTTCGTTTCCCCAATAGTTATCTACTCTTTCTAAAATTATAGTTTCTGGACTTTCATAAAATACTTTGTATGGACCAGAGCCTACAGGATTTTCATTTCTAAACTGTCTAATTTTGGTCAAATCATAATTATTTTCTGCTTCAACCTTAGACCAAATATGTTCTGGAAGAATGAAGGTAGCTCCAATTGCGTCTTCTACCATCAATCTATTTGGATTGTCTGGTTTCATCTCGAAAATAACTGTATGGTCATCTACCTTGTAAACATCTTCCAACCATTCCCAAATCTGTAGACCTAAGGGATATTTTTGCCCTAATTTGTAGGAATATACAACATCGTCTGCAGTAACAGGTTCTCCATCGTGGAAATAGGCTTTTGGATTCACTTTTACCTCTAATCTTAGTTCATCAAGCCACTTATAGGATTCTCCCAAAATAGGAACATACTTTCCATTGAGAGCATCCCATGTGAATAGTGTTTCATATATCCAAATATGTTGTCTAGGATCAGAAACAAACGTCATTGGCGAACCTGCAAGCGGATTATCCGTTGTTGGTGGTCCCCACTGAAAACCTGCGACATACACTGCTTCTTCTCTGGGGATTTGGGTTACTTGAGCGAATAATACGCTTCCCATAACCAAACTTGCCAATAAAAGAAACACAACAAACACTTTTTTCATACTCTTTTCACCTCCAATATTTTTGTTACACACTATCAAGGAAAGGCCTTTCCAAGAAAAAATAATACTAAGTTCCCCTATCTCCCTTTAACATCCCAGCTTAATTTCAAAAAGGTGGAAGGTGCTCGTAGTATTGAAAATACATGTTTTACCAGATCCCAATATAATACTACTCTGAAACATGTTACATCGCAAATCTGATTATGGGTAATGAGAAGCGATTAGGAGTAATTATTTTAATTTATTTAATAAAAACTCTGATTTTTGTAGTTTTTCTTAACTTTTCAACATGCCCTTATAGATTCCCGGATCAGAGTTTTCTATCAATGTAGCGTTTGCTACTTTTTCATAAAATTTAGCAGGACCAACTCCTCCGATTATGGCATATGCATAACCACTTTCTTCCATACTCTTTAGAGCTATTAAAAGCAAGGCTTTCCCAATATCTTTTCCTCGGTAGTTTTTGTCTACACCCATTGGACCAAAAAAATTTTTGCATGTAGCATCAAAACAAGAAAAACCAATAATTTTGTTCTTATCTTCGTCTACAGCTATGAAACAACTGATAGGTTTGTTAGAAAAAGATACATCACATTCACTTGCCCAATGATCACCGAATTCTTTTTTGATCCAATCCAAAACGATAAATTTTTCGGGTGCTTTCGCTCTCCGTACTGTTAGTTTTGAATCTTTTAATTCAGAAAATACCTTCTCATCATAATTCAAATCGTAAAGTTTTACAAGCATATCTGCCATCTTTTCACCCCTTTACGCTTCCAGCTGTGATGCCAGAAATAATTTGTTTTTGAAATATCAAGAACGCTATCATAATAGGTAACCCAACGATCGTTGTTGCAGACATAAGATAAGGCCATTGTAATTGTGTTAATTGCTGATACAAAGCAAGTCCAACTTGCGCGGTTCTCATTTCCCTGGAGGATGTTAAAATTAAAGGCATAAAAAGGTCATTCCAAGTTGTTATAAAGGTATTTATTCCCATTACTGCTAATGCTGGTGTTGAAAGAGGTAAAATGATTTTAAAAAAAACAGTAAAAGGTCCCGCTCCATCAACTACCGCAGCCTGTTCAATCTCTATTGGAAGTTGTTCTATATATTGTTTTAGTATAAAGATTCCAAAAGGAGTAACAAGTTGAGGTAATATTAATGCAAAATATGTATCTAATAAATTTAAATTCTTCATGAGAATAAAGATAGGAATAGTTGTTGCTTGGAAAGGTATCATCATTGTTATCAACACAATAGCAAAGAGCACATTTTTCCCTTTGAAATCTCTCCTTGCAAATGCATATGCTACCATGGAAGAAAATAAAAGGTTTGAAATAAGAATTGTTCCTGAAACTATAAAACTGTTTAACATATACCTTCCAAACATTTCCTCGTTCCATACAATAATATAATTCAAAAGTGTAGGATATTGATTCTGTATTTGAATATCATCGATTAGGAAATCGAAATCTAATATTCCTTTTTCATTTTTCAATATTATAGAAATTCCCGTAATGTACTTCAAATTTATTTGTTCTTTGTTCAAATCCTTTTTTGAAATCACTATTTGTTCCCACTGCCCTTGATTATTATACAGAAAAGGAATTCTTTGCGAATTTCCATTAATATCTTCAAAAATCACAAAACCGTTGTTGATTTCTGAGGTGTCCAATTTTATCCAGAAATTAAAATTATCCATTTTTCTCAGATCCCTAGTACTTCCTATCATTTTTATACCAGGATTTTTCTCGCTTTTTGATTCAATGAGTAAAGATTGAGAAGTCTCAGGAGATTCTTTAACCAGAGAGTAGTTTGTACTTCCTAAAGGAGAAATCGTTCTTTTTAAAACACTCATATAACCGGCTTCAAAATCATTAAGATAGAATTCTTTAACGATATTTGTCATATTTCCTTGAGGGATGAACGAGGTGTAAATCATGATCACTAAAGGTAATAGAAAAATTATAAGAATCATAAAAGAAATTAAAAAAATTATATTTTTTTTGATATTCATTAATATTCACTCCTAAGGACTCTTTGTTGAATTAATGTTATAATTAAAATTATTATGACTAAGATATAAGCCATAGCTGAAGCATATCCCATCCTGAACTGCCTGAATCCTGTCAAATATAAATAATGTACAATTGTTTGTGTAGAATTCAAGGGGCCTCCGCCTGTCATTGTAAAGATTTCTGTAAAAATTTGAAAAGATCTAATCGTGTTTATTGCAATCACAAAAAAGAGTGTAGGTTTTATTAGAGGTAGGGTTATTTTAAAAAATTTATCGGTGTTCGAAGCACCGTCAATAGAAGCTGATTCGTAGAGCTCCTCAGGAATGCTCTGTAGACCAGCCAAAAAAATTATGGTATAATAACCAATAGCTGCCCAAACGTTCATAATCATAATAGATAATAGAGCTGTATCTGGTGATGCCAACCAACCTGTATTTTTTTCTATTCCTATTGTTTGTAGTAAGTAATTTAATATTCCATCAGCACTGTAAATGTATCGCCATATTGTAGAGATAACAACCATAGACATAACAGAAGGTAAAAAGAATCCAGCTTTAAATAATCCTTTAAATCTAACCATTTTACTATTTATTAGGACAGCTAATAGAATGGAAATTACTGTAGTAAAAGGAATTGTACCGATTACAAAAATAAAAGTATTCCTCATAGCTTTCAAAAAGATTTCATCTTTGAATAAAGAAAAATAGTTTTTCAATCCTACGAAATTCATTTCCGGGCTTAATCCCGTATAATCTGTAAAACTTATTCCAAAAGAGAAAATTATCGGATATACAGAAAATATTATAAAAGTTATAATCCAAGGAAGTAAAAAAACAAAAGTTGTTAAGTTATACTTGTTCTTTAATTTCAATATAAACACGTCCCCTTTTTTCTTTTTTTGTTTCAAAAAGGGGCAAAGGGGATATACCCCTGCCCCAATGTCCCAAGTAATTTTAACCGACAATTTTTAAAGCAAATTTTGGATTTGTTGGTTGTATTTTTGTAAAATTTCTTCTATTTGTGCATCTGTAAGTAGTATTTCTTCTACAATGTTTGTAAATAATTGTTCGATTTTGTTAGCTTCAGCTAACGGTGGAAATGGAACGGCGTATTTGTTTTGTTCAAGGAACGTGGCATGTAGCGGATGACTTTCGAACCATGGGTCCTTTTCTATCCCTACTTTTGTTGGGAACACTTCCCCCGTGGTTCGAGTTATCTGCATAGCTACTTCTTCGCTCAACAGAAACTCTATTACACTCCATGCTTCTTCTACATTTTCGCACTGTGAAGAGATTCCCAAAACTTCTCCACCTGCAAAAGAAGCATGATAACCATGATGATCTCTTGGTTTGGGAATAAGAGTCACGTCAAATATGGTTTCTGGATAATCTCTTTGAGTGTTGTTGATATACGCAGGTCCAGCAAAGAAGAATCCAAGTTTCCCTTGCCCAAAAGCTTCTGCGAGTTCTGATTCCTTTCCTAGCAACGCATAGTTACTTAAACTTCTGTAATAATTAGCAGTTTCGATGACTGGATCGCTGTTTAAAGTTGCCTTTTTTAGATCAGGAGAAACGAAATGTCCCATATTTCCCCAAACAGCTGGTAAAAACCATTCTTGATACGGACTATATAACTCACCTACACATAATCCTACTCCATAAATATCAGGTCCTAAAGCGTCTATCTTTGCAGATGCATTTAAAAGTTCGATCCAAGTTTTTGGTGGATTATCTGGATCTAAGCCTGCTTTGTCGAGTAATTCTAAATTATAATACATGGCTCTGGGAGCTAATAACCAAGGGAATCCCCATGTTTTTTCTTGATATTCAACAAAATTCCAAGCAACATAATCATCTTTTACTTTTCCTACAATATCATCAACTGGTCTCAGAACTCCCTGAGAAGCAAAAGTTGCCAACCATGTGTTTCCCAACTCAATGACATCCGGTGCGCTGCCTGCAGCAATGGAAGTAACAATTCTATCAAAACCTGTTGCCCATGAGAGTTGAACAATTTCCAATTCAATATCCGGATTAGCTGCCTCGAATTGTGCTTTCACTTGTTTTGACAAAGTGTCGTCCATCATGAATTGCCATACTGAGATCTTTGTTTTTCCAAAGGATAATAATGCCAAACCAACAAGTAACACCATCAACAAAATCTTCTTACTCATGCTTAAATACCTCCTTTTTAGAATTTGAAACCTATAAAATATCCTTTACTAATCGTTAATTATCCCCAATAATCACCTCCCATAAAGGTTTTTCATATTATTTGCCCAAATTCAAAACAGATTTTAATGCATAATATATAGATATCGGTTTTGTAGAATTTGTCAGTATGTATTTTTCCTCTTTATAATTATCAAGATCATTTTCATTTCTTAAAATTATGTAGATAACTTCATTTGAAAAAAGTTTTAATTTTTTTTGCATTTTTAGTTGGTTTTTGAATCTAAATGAATCAACAACGAAAGAAATAATAATTTCACTTTTTGCTAAGGGTGAATCAGTTGTGCCTTGTTTCACATCGTAAGTTATGATTTTGGAACTTTCAAACATGCTTTTAACTAAAGCTTTGTATTCAATGTAATCTTTATTACTTGTATCTGCAGGAGATAAAGGATCCCCTTGTGGAAGAACAAAGACTACATTGGAAACATCCAATTTGTTTTGTATATTTGTATTTATCGCTTTTTCAGCAATTTGAGCTAGGAATCTTGTTTCATAAGTTGTGTTTATGTACTGTTCTTGCAAAGAAAGTATTCTTTTATAACTTTCTTCCATTAGGCCTTTTTTAATTTCTCCATTAGAAAAAGATTTTTGTAGCTCATTGTATAAAGGTTCGAAATTGGCATCAGCGTCTCCAACTAACAGAATATCTCCAGTAGCAGAAAAGAATTTATTAACAATTTCTTTAGGAGAATAATTGTCATGAATAGCTTTCATTTCTATGGCATCACTTATAATAATTCCTTTATACCTCAATTTATCTCTTAAGAAATCTTTTAAAATACTTTTGGATAAAGTAGCTATATTTTGTTCATCATAGGTTGAATAAATAACATGAGCGGTCATTATCGATTTAGTGCCCAGTTCTATAGCTTTTTCAAAGGGATAAATGTCTTTTTCATCCATGTCTGTAATTACAGGAATTTCATAATGAGAATCTTGGACAGCCTTCCCATGACCAGGGAAATGTTTGCAAGTAGCGATGATTTCGTTTTTTTCCAATCCTTTAATAAAATTATTTCCACAAGCTGACACTATTTCTTCATTTTTTGAGTAAGCTCGTAGTCCGACCACTGGACTTGCATTTTTAGCAATTACATCCAAAACAGGGGCAAACAACATATTAAAACCGATTTTTTTGAGAGCTTTTCCTAAATAATCTCCGTAATCATAGGCATATTTCGGGTTATTAGTAGAACCCATTGCTTTATTGCCAGGTGATGGAAAAATGCCTGGTACGGTTTCTAATTGCCCCCCCTCATGATCCGAAGAGATGAAAAATTTGACTCCCCCGTCAATAATTTCATATAATCTTTCCATATTTACTTGAAGACTGTTCATATTCTCCATGTTTGAAGGATAAAGCATAACTCCTGCGGGCTTTATGCTTCGAATTAAATCCAAATGATGGTTTTTAATTCCTTTTGGGAAACCTAATAGAAAAAATTTGCCTAAGTCATCTTTGTTCAAAATAATTTCCTCCTCGTATAATATGTATTAATGTGAAACTTAAAATCTGTTTTAACACTTCTTCATTCATCAGCCTTCCCTGAAGGATGAAAGAATTTTACTCTCTCATTTAAAAATCATTTTATTTCTAAAGCTCCATTATTAATTTGCCTTTTAAAAATTTTTGCTAAGTATTGTTTATTTTCAAAAATTTTGGTAATAAAATTTATTGCAGCTCCAACAGCGGTTACTGGTTCGTTTTTTTTCTCTGTAATAAAATTGATATTTCTTTGTTTACTTAAAAATAAATTATTTCTCGTTTCTTCTACCAAAAACTTAATAGCAATTTCTGGTAAAAACTTAATACCTCCATCAAAAATCACTGTATCAGGATCGATAATACCTACTAATAATCCAATTTCTCCCGCTAATTTGCTGAGGAAAGTTTTAATTTCATAGAAAATTTCATCTTCTAAATGGGTATTTAGAAAGTCGTAGTAGTCATTTACATATCCATTATTTTTTTCTATTAAACGTAGTTTAAATTCGTATTCCCCAGAACAGTTGTTTGAGCCGTGATAAAGGTGATTGCTTATAATAATGCCTATCCCTACCCCCACAAAATCATGAATATCATAAGGAATAGATATATAAACATACAAAATATTTTTAGCCGAACCTTTCAATTTTAAATTGTAATATGCTGCGCCCACATTAGAGTCATTATCTATCAAAAAAGGAATATCATTAACTTTTGATAGCTCTGATACCAGTTTGAAATTCTCTATTCCCAAAGCTTTAGAGTACACTATAATACCTTCTTTGGAGTTAATTATTCCTGGAAGAGAGATTCCACAGGCACAGATATTTGAATCTTTCTTTTCTTCAATAATTTTTTGAACCATGTTTACTAAATTTGACTTGTTTATTTTTTCTTTTATACGAAAGTTATCGATCGGATCTCCTTTCAGATTTGTGACAACACAATTAATTCCGTTTTGCTCTATTTCTAAACCTAAAATATTAAATATATTATAATTAAAAGACTGAATTTGAGTTTTTCTCCCACCTTTTGGGCCTTGTTTTAAAGAACCCACAGTTTGTATTATTCCGGTGTCCTTGAGATTTTTTAGATATCTTGAGATAGTAGATTTATCTAAATTGGTTGCTTTAGATATTTGTTTTATGGTTGCTTCTTTGTTCTCCCATAAAAATTTAATTATGGAAAAAAGGTTTTCTTTCATATTTTGCAGCTCCTTTTTATGTATAGTAAAGATGTTCTAGTATGTTAGTTGATTGCAACATGCAACCAACTAAATTATACAACTAATTTCTTTTTTTGTAAAACTTGGTTACACATGATTAAGAGTAATTAGAAACGATTAAGAGCATATAATTGCTATTATCTTAGTTTTTCTTAGTTTTTCAAAATTGATAGTAAAAATTTATTTTTTCATCAGTTTTTCTAAAAATGATATAATATTAAGTGAGTTTAAGGAATAGAAAAAACTATAACTTTTTGAATAAAAAAAGAGTGATAAAAATGGATAAAAAAAGTGTTATCAATATTTTCAACGAAATAGGTCTTCTATTGGAATTAAAAGGGGAAAACCCTTTTAAAATCAGGGCATATTATAATGCTGCACGTACTTTAGAAACTCTTGATAAAGATATAGAAATATTAGTCAAGAATAACAAACTAAAAGAGGTTAAAGGGATAGGCGAAGCCATCAATAAAAAGATTACCGAACTTATCACTACAGGAAGACTTGAATATTACGAAAATTTAAAGGAATCAATTCCCGAAGGTCTCGTTGAGATGTTAAAAATACCAGGCCTTGGGCCTAAAAAAATAAAAACTTTGTACGATAAATTGGATATAAAAACCGTTGGAGAACTTGAGTATGCTTGCCTTGAAAATAGGTTGGTTGAGCTCCCCGGATTTGGAGAAAAGACTCAAAAGAAAATATTAGAGGGTATTAAATTTGTGAAGAGGTTTAGCAACCAGCATCTATTTTCAGAGGCATATTTCGAAGCTAATCTACTCAAACAATATTTACTTAAAACAGGACTCGTTATAAGATGTGAGATAGCTGGAAGTATCAGAAGAAAAAAGGAAATAGTAAAAGATATAGATATATTGGCAACTACTGATAATCCAAAAAAATTAATGGAAAGCTTTGTAGAATACGAGAAAACAAAAGATGTGATCGTTAAAGGAGATACGAAGACAAGTATAACTTTAGAATCTGGCATTAATGCTGATTTAAGGGTAGTAAAGGATGAAGAGTACCCGTACGCTTTGCATCATTTCACCGGTAGTAAAGAGCATAACACAGCCATGAGGCATAGGGCAAAACGAATGGGTATAAAGATGAACGAATATGGGTTATTTAAAGGGGATACCCTTATCGAATGCCATGATGAAGAAGAGATATTCAGAAAATTAAATTTATCTTATATCCCACCTGAAATTCGTGAAAATATGGGTGAAATTGAAGCTGCCGAGAAAGGTGAAATACCAGTATTGGTAGAAGAAAAAGATATCAAAGGTGTTTTTCATGTGCATACTAATTACAGCGATGGAGCGAATTCTCTTACCGAGATGGTATATAGTGCAAGAGAACTAGGTTACAAGTATATAGGTATTACAGATCATAGTAAATCTGCTCGATATGCACATGGTTTAAATGAGGAAGATATATTAAGACAGTTCGACGAAATTGATAGATTGAACGAAAAATATTCGGATATAAAGATACTGAAAGGCATAGAATCAGATATCTTGAAAGATGGTTCGCTGGACTATGAAGAAGATTTATTAAAAAAATTTGATTTTGTAATTGCTTCAGTACATTCTAATTTTAAGATGAGCAAAGAAGAGATGACTGAAAGGATTATAAAAGCTGTAAAGAACAAATACACAACGATTATAGGACATTTAACCGGTAGATTATTGCTTTCAAGGGATGGATATGATCTTGACGTTTATAGGGTTATCGATGCTTGTGCTGAATATAATAAAATAATTGAAATAAACTCAAACCCTCATAGGTTAGATATAGATTGGCGATACATTAAATACGCAAAAGAAAAAGGAGTTAAGCTTGCTATTTGTCCAGACGCTCATAGAGTGGAAGGACTACGAGACGTAAAATATGGAATAGGCATCGCACGTAAAGGTTGGCTTGAAGCGAAAGATGTGATAAATACATATGATGTAGATAAAGTGTATGAAATTTTCAAACGAAAATGAAATATAATTTGATAAAAAATCCCCAAATATGGGGATTTTTGTATGGGTTTAATTTTTTAATGTTTTCAATGCTTCATTTAATACTTCGTTTTTCTTTAGAGCTTCAGTACAAAATTCTTTGTCTTTTCCAGATAAAATCATCAATATTGCCAATTTGGGTTTCATATCAGCTTTGATTAAGTACTCCTTACAGGTTTTTTTATCCAATCCGGTTACCTCAGAAATTATTCTTACTGCTCTTTCTTCTAATTTTTGATTCATAATTTTAACGTCCACCATGTAGTTTTTAAAAGTCTTTCCAAGTTTTATCATGGTGACAGTGCTTATCATATTTAAAACCATTTTTTGAGCTGTGCCAGCTTTCATTCTTGTACTTCCTGCAATGACTTCTGGGCCGGTTCTCAAAGAAACTACAATATCTGAGATTTTCATCAATTCGGGGTTTTTTACGTTACAAATCAAAGCAGTTTTACATCCAATTTCTTTTGCCTTGGATAATGCACCTTTAACATAAGGTGTTCGCCCGCTGGCAGTTATTCCTATTACATAATCTTCCGAACGGACATTATTTTTTTCTAAGTCTTTTTTTCCACCTTCTTCGTAATCTTCAACATGTTCTGTAGCTTGAAAGAAGGCTTTTTCTCCTCCCGCGATTAAGGGGAGAAAGATTCCTGAATCTATACCAAAAGTTGGAACTGTTTCTACCGCATCTACAACCGCCACTCTGCCACTCGTTCCTGCACCGACATATATGATTCTTCCTTTATTCTTAATTGTAGAAATACAGTTAACAACCACATTTTTGATATTCTCTAAATTTTCGGCAATGGATAACGCTATTGTGGCATCCTCTTGATTAATTATTCGTAGTATTTCATATATGTCCATATCATCCAAATTCTGAGTCTTAGGGTTACTTTTTTCTGTCTCCAGGTTATCTAGCATATTTTTGCCTCCATTTAATTGGTAAGTTCCCAATTGGTTCTATTTCTCCTTTTAGAGTTTTAAGCAAAGAAGTTTGAATATTTTCATTAAAACCGTATGTGCAAATTCTATACTTTTATAGCTTGTATTTTCCCCTACTTTTTTGATTATATATATTGTATCTTAAGTCATAACAATATGTCAATTTTATTTTTTTTAATTAAGAGCAATTATTCAGAATTATTGGCAATTATTAAGGATTAGAAGATTATAACTCATTATCTCTAATTTGCAAAAGAAAAATTATAGTAGTATAATTAAGAGACGAAAATCTTACAATTAAGTAATTACTTTAATACAAAAAAGTCTTCTTATTTTTTAAAGAGTGAGACTTTCTAAATATTTACCACTTTTTGGTATTATGTCAGTTAAAAAACTTAGAAACCCTAAAATTCTGTTTGTTTGTTAAAAAAGTAATTACTATAT
This sequence comes from Petrotoga mexicana DSM 14811, assembly GCF_002895565.1. Lineage (GTDB taxonomy): Bacteria > Thermotogota > Thermotogae > Petrotogales > Petrotogaceae > Petrotoga > Petrotoga mexicana. The sequence continues at coordinate 4,845 of NZ_AZRN01000011.1, read as the reverse complement.
AATAAAAACGAAATAAAGAGCTAAATAAGAGAGTACAATACAAGAGGTATTACAAAAAATTTTAGTGTTTCTGAAGCTAGTATCCCAAAAAATTTTAGGAGGGAACAAAAATGAAAAAGATTTTTGTGGTATTGAGTGTTCTTACTTTGGTTATATTTGGTTTTTCGCAACAAAACGGAGGTGTACTTCAAATTGGAATTGAAACAGAACCTGTAGGATTTGATCCAAATTTAGTTACTGCATTTGCATCCTTTAGAATATTAGAAAATGTTTATGATGGGTTGTTAAAATATGATGAAAATATGAATTTAGTTCCGAATATTGCAGAAAAATATGAAGTACCAGACCCTAATACGATAATTTTTACTATAAGAGATAATGTGTACTTTCACAATGGTGAAAAATTAACGATAGAAGACGTACTTTATACGTTTGAGAGGATTATGGATGAAGAGGTTGGTTCTCCTGCTGCTGCATATTATTCAGAAGTCGAAAGTATTGAAGTTTTAGATTCAAAAAGAATACAATTTAAATTAAAAGTTCCTATGGCTAATACTTTGCTTATTAATTTTGCAAGTACCAATAGTGCAATAGTTTCAAAAGAATTTGTTGAAACCGGCAATAATTTGCAATTAAAAACTAATGGAACAGGACCATTTTTCATGTCAGAATATGTTCCGGGAGATCATATAACCTTGGAAAAAAATTCTAACTATTTTATTCCTAATCAACCTTATTTAGATAAAATAATTTTTAGAATTATGCCGGAAGAAATATCAAGGGTAACTGCTTTGAGAAATGGAGATGTTGATTTAATAGAAATTAAAGAACCTCTTTCTTTAAGATCACTTCAAAGTAATAATTATAAAGTTTATCGACAGCCAGCATTGAGTTATTATCTATTAGGCTTTAATACAACAAGGGAACCTCTTAATAATCCCCGTGTTCGTTCTGCGTTAAGTTTAGCAATCGATAGGGAAGAAATTATTAATATGGTCGCTTTTGGAGAAGGCACTATTACCGGTCCTATCAATCCAACGGTTCAACCATGGACGATAACTCCAGAAAACTTTGAAGAATATGAGTACAATCCTGAAAAAGCAAAAAGTATCTTAGCAGAAGTTGGATATCCAAATGGTTTTGAATTTAATATAATGACCGCCAGTAGATATAGTTTTGATAAAATCGCTCAGGTCATACAATCTCAATTATCTAAAATAGGAGTCAAAGTTAATATTGAATTAGTAGAATGGGGGATTTTCCTCAACAGATGGGGAGAAAGTGATTTTGACAGTTTTATTTCTTTAAATTCTGGTTCTATAGACCCAGATGTGCAATTTTACAGGACTTTTCATTCTAATGGTTCTACAAACGTGTTTTTGTATAATAATAGTATTGTTGACAAATTGTTAGAAGAAGGTAGAAAGGAGCCTAATGTGGTAGAAAGAATAAAAATCTACAATCAATTGCAAAACATTTTAGTAAAAGAAGCACCTATTTTATTTTTGTATTCACCCAATGTTTTATACGCGAGTCAGAGTTATGTAGAAGGTTTCAAGCCACTTGCAAATGAAAGTCTTATTTTCCTTAGGGAAACCCGGATTGAAGAATAACCTTTGGAGGAGTATGTTTAATGAGTTTTAGCTATTTTATTCGTAGAATATTACTTTCTATACCAACTATTCTCTTAGTAACTCTTATAGTTTTTCTTTTAGTTCGACTTGTGCCTGGCGACGTAGTTGATATGATCATAGGTACCCAAAATTTTTTATCTGAGGAACAAATACTCCAAATGTACGAAGATTTTGGGCTTGATAAACCTTTGATAAGTCAGTATTTTATTTGGTTAAAGAGTTTGGTAACAGGAAACCTAGGTGTTTCTTTAAGAACAGGGGAGGACGTTGCAGATTTGTTGGTGCAACGCCTTCCTGTTACATTGGAATTGGCTTTATTATCGATCTTATTTAGTATTATTATTGGAATTCCATTGGGAATGATTTCTGCTTTAAAAAAGAATACTTACGTAGATAATTCGATTAAAGTTGTCGGTCTAGTTGGATTATCTTCTCCCGCATTTTGGATTGGGACCATTTTTATTGTTTTATTTTCTTTCTATTTTGATAATTTTACTATATTTGGATATGTTTCTTTTATTGAGAATCCATTAAAGAACCTTCAAATTTTTTTGCTACCCTCATTTACCCTCGGATTAATGATAGCAGCTCAGATTTTAAGAATCACGCGAACTAGTATGATCGATGAACTTTCAAAGGATTACGTGAAAGTCGCACATTCTAAAGGTCTTAGCAAAAATAAAGTTATATATAAACACGCTTTTAGAAACGCATTAACACCAATAATAACAATTACAGGGATTCAATTAGGATATTTATTTGGTGGATCTATAGTTATTGAAAACATGTTCGCGCTTCCTGGATTAGGAAGGCTTCTGTTACAATCTGTAAATCAACGTGATTATCCTGTTATTCAGGCGATTATTCTTTTTATCGTTATTGTGATAGTAATTCTGAATCTGTTAATAGATTTTATTTATACGATTATAGATCCACGCGTAAATTTAGAGTAAGAGGTATGTATATATGAAAAGATTTTTAAAAAATTTTATTAAAAACCCTCTAAACGTAATAAGTATAATTATTCTAGGAATCGTAATTTTTATATCTTTTTTCCCAGGAATAATTGCCCCTTATGATCCTCTTGAAATGGATTCTCAAAACATTTTACAATCACCAAATTTTGCGTATATTTTTGGGACAGATCAGTTCGGTAGAGATGTATTTTCCAGGAGCATATATGGAATACAAAGTAGTATGAAAATAGCTTTAAGTGCAATGATAATTTCTTCCGTTTTAGGTACCTTTTTAGGCCTTCTATCTGGTTATTATGGAGGATTAGTAGATCAAATTATTTCTAGAGTAGTTGATGCTTTTTTTGCCTTTCCTTCTTTAGTATTGGCTCTATTTATAGTAGCTTTGTTTGGAGCTACAACATTTAATTTAATAGTGGCTATAGGAATTGTTTATGTACCAATATTTGCTAGGACTATAAGAGGATCTGTCATTTCGGTTAGAGAGCTAACATTTGTAAAGGCAGCAAAAATAGTAGGAAAAAGTGACTTTAAGATTATGCTAACAGTAATCCTCCCTAACATATTTTCTATTTTTATTGTTACCTTTACAACAAATTTTTCAACAGCTATTTTGACTGAAGCTTCACTAGGTTTTTTAGGTTTGGGTGTTCCACCTCCAGAACCTACCTTAGGGGGGTTGGTAGGTCAAGGAACGAATTTTATTTTAACAGCACCTTGGCTGACTTTACTCCCGGGTGCTATCATAGCAATTATAGTTTTAAGTATAAATATCTTAGGAGATGGCTTAAGAGATGTTCTGGATCCCAAATTTTTTAGATAAATATTGAAGAAGTATCCATGTTGGATGTTTCCATTAGAGCAGGTATAATGAAATTAATGCTGAAAATTAGAGATGATCTTGATACTACAATTATTCACGTAACTCATGATTTAGCAGCTGCTAGATACATTTCAGATAGAATAGCTGTGATGTATGCTGGTATGATAATGGAAGAAGGAACGGCTGATGAAGTAGTATTAGATCCATTACATCCTTACACAAAGTTGTTAAGAAAAGCCGCACCGGATCCGGACAAAGTAACTTCAGAAAAGTTGGGAAATACTGGAGAAGTACCAGATTTAATTAATCCTCCCAAAGGATGCCCTTTTGAACCTCGTTGTCAATTTGCTATGGAAAGATGCAAGAATTGGCTACCTCCATACTTTCAAGTAGATAACAGGAAAGTGAGATGTTTTTTGTACGAAAAACCCCCTACCAACACTGAATTTTAATATTAATTAGTAATTAGCGTTAAGTTTGTTGTATAATATAAACATATGTGTGTACTAGTTAATCTATTTAACTTTTTGTTAACAAAAAAGCTAATCGGTGATATGTCAAGAGGTAAAAATCAAAAAAATTGTTAAAAATTAGCGTAACTGACAATGCCCATACTTTCCGAAAAACACAAAATAGGCTTGAAAACACAAAAAGATTCACTTGTATCTATTCAACTTAGTAATTTGAATAGATTCGATTTTTGCTCAGCAATGCAAAAATCATGCGAACCAACTTACGAGCCGTGAGCGCGAGGGCTCTTTTGTGTTGATGAGTGGTAACCTCGTAGTATTTTTTCCGATAATACTCTTTGAACTCAGGGATATGATTTTTAACGGAGCTAGCAGCTTCGATAAGGTAGTATCGAAGATACGGATTACCTGTTTTAGTCATTTCTGTCTCATCAGAGGAATAATTCCCTGATTGACGTTTTCTCCATGTCAGTCCTGCAAACTTAGCCAACTTATCATGGGATTGAAAGGAAGCTATCGTACCTATCTCACTGATGATACCAGAGGAGATAACAGGACCGATACCGTTGACAGAGATGAGTGATTGATATTCTACGGGATTAAGCCCTTTTACCGTTTTTTCAATAGCCTTATCAACGGTTTCTATTTCCTTTTCCAAGGCTTTTATTACGTTTAAAGAAGAAGAGATAGCGATATTCAAAGGTTCATAAGCCATTTTATCCAATCTGTACGAATTCTTGGCTGCTTGTTTAAGAAGTGTTGCAACCTTTACGGGATCTTTGAATCTGTTTTTACTTTTTTTAATAACGAACTGAGTTAAATCATCGATGGATTTGTAAACTATCTCATCCAAAGAGTAGAACTCAGTCAAAGCAGCACAAGATGTAGCACCATATATATCGGAAAAGGGCTTATCCCTATTATTCACCTGTATCTTAAACACA